>NZ_RQYW01000009.1 GCF_003932895.1 Leptotrichia sp. OH3620_COT-345
TTGAATAGAAACATATGATGTATTTAAATCAGTATACACAATTTTCCTTTGTGTACAATGTATAGATTGAATAGAAACATATGATGTATTTAAATTGTTCGCTTCCTTCCTCTGGAGAATATCCATGTATATTGAATAGAAACATATGATGTATTTAAATTTGGATAATTCCGCTTTGGAACTAAGTAAAAGGCAGATTGAATAGAAACATATGATGTATTTAAATATGGTTCTTTCTGCGTCTCCTTGTATATGTGCTGTTATTGAATAGAAACATATGATGTATTTAAATGCTGACGCAATATGAAAGTGAAACACCAACAGGAGATTGAATAGAAACATATGATGTATTTAAATCTTGGCAAGACGGAAGAAGCGTCTTACAAGTTTACATTGAATAGAAACATATGATGTATTTAAATCTTGTAGTAGATGGAAAGAGTTATAGCTATAGTGGTATTGAATAGAAACATATGATGTATTTAAATAACAATGGGGATTTGGTTATGTGTTTGGCTGGTATTATTGAATAGAAACATATGATGTATTTAAATTATAAATTAAATAATAAAAATAAATTTACTACTAAAATTGAATAGAAACATATGATGTATTTAAATATCTACGGTATAAGTTGTCTTATTCATTAAAAATGCATTGAATAGAAACATATGATGTATTTAAATAAATTACAAAAGATACCATATACCAAAAGCACAGATTGAATAGAAACATATGATGTATTTAAATTAACATTGGAGAAAAAGAGTTTTTTGATAAATACCAATTGAATAGAAACCTATAATATATTTAAATGACGGTTTAAGAAAGCCGCTTTTTTTAATTTAAGTATTAAATAGAAATATAGCTTTTTAAAAGAATTGATTTTAAAGTGAAATACAGAATTAATAATTTACAAAAAAATAATAATATAAAAATATTATATATTCTACATATAGCAAATAAAAATAAGAATTTTGAAATATTTTTAATTAAAAAATTATGATAATAATTGAAAAAGAAAAAAAACAAGGTATAATAAAATTAGATTGAAGTACAGCAAAAAAGTATGATAATCAAAAACAGAAAAATTTATAAAGAAAGGAAGGAATTATGAAAAAAAGATTATTAAACTGCTTTGCCAGTGATTTTAGGAAAATGAGAAAAGATGACTTAAAAAATGCTATTAAAGCAAGTGAGGGAAGAACAATTCTTTCAGAAAATGTTGCAGACAGGAGAACTGTCACAGGTGATATTACAAATAGTGAATTGGCAAGAGCTTTTGGTGCGGATTTAATTTTACTAAATGGATTGGATGTCTATAATCCGATCATAGCTGCTTTACCTAAAACTGATGAACCGATAAAATTATTGAAAAAACTTACAGGAAGACTCGTAGGACTAAATCTTGAGCCTGTAGATTTAGAGGCGGAAATGCTGGAAGAGATGGAAATTATCCCTGAAGGTAGAATATGTTCAAAAATGACATTGCAAAAAGCTACTGAAATGGGATTTGATTTTGTTTGTCTAACCGGAAATCCCGGAACAGGGGTTACAAATAAAGAAATTTTAAATGGAACAAAACTTGCAAAACAGTTTTTTGAAGGAATGATAATAGCTGGAAAAATGCATGGGGCAGGAGTAAATGAACCGGTTGTGGATACAGAAATCATAAAACAGTTTTTAGAAAACGGAGCTGATGTTATTATGCTTCCTGCTGTAGGGACTATACCGGGATTTACTCACGATGAAATGATAAAAGCGGTAAAATACATCAAAGAAAACAAGGGACTTGTAATGTCTGCAATAGGTACAAGTCAGGAGAGCTCTACAAGGGAAACTATAAGAGAAATAGCAATAATGAATAAAATAGCAGGAGTAGATATTCAGCATATAGGAGATGCGGGTTATGCAGGAGTAGCTCCTTTTGAAAATATAATGGAACTGTCTATAGCCGTAAGAGGAGTAAGACATACATTAAGAATGATTTCTGCTTCAAATGACAGATAAAAATATATAATTACAAGGAGGATTTATGAAAAGAATTTATTTATTTTGCAATGCCGGAATGTCAACAAGTTTAGTAGCAAAGAAAATGCAGGAAGTAGCAGATAGTTACAAACTTCCTATTGAGGTCAAGGCTTTTCCTGATCATAAATTGGATATTACGGTAGAAGAATTTCATCCGGATATTATTTTATTAGGACCTCAGGTGAAATTTAAACTTGAAGAAACAAGAGTTAAATACAAATCTAAAGGAATTCCTGTAGAAGTTATTGATTTGGAAGACTATGGAAATGTTGATGGAGAGCGCATTTTAAAAAGAGCAATAAAAATCTTGAAAGAGAAGGAGGCTAAATAATATGTTTGATAAATTGGAAAAAATTTTAGGTCCTGTAGCAGTTAAGTTAAGTAGTAATAAGGTGCTTACAGCAATTCGTGATGGTTTTTTAGTAGCCACTCCTTTAATTATAGTAGCTTCAATTTTTCTTGTTGTAGCAAATTTTCCTATTCCCGGATATTCTGAATTTTTAGCGAGGATTTTCGGAGAAAACTGGGAAGGATATCTTGATTCAGTTGTAAATTCGACATTTGGAGTAGTAGCTTTACTTGGAGTAATAGGGATAGGATATTATTATGGAAAAGCAAGAGGTATTGAAGGAATAGCCGGAGCAGCAGTATCTCTTGTAGCATTTCTGATTTTAAGCCCTCAATCTCATCCGTTTTTTGTAAATCAGGACGGGAAGTCGTTTAGAGGATTTGCATTCAGTAATTTAGGTTCTGCAGGACTTTTTCTTGCAATGATTACTGCACTGATTTCAGTATCAATATTTGTAAAAATTAAAGACAGAGGTTGGACTATAAAGCTTCCTGAAGGAGTACCGCCAGCAGTAATAAATTCTTTTGCAGCATTAATACCGAGTATGTTTGTAATGCTGACATTTTTTGTAGTAAGACTGGTATTTAATTTCACTGAATATAAATATGCTCACGATTTTATATATAAAGTTTTACAGACACCATTGATGGGATTCGGTCAAAGTTTGATTTTTGAGCCTATTTATCAATTTTTGTCAACATTATTCTGGTTTTTTGGTATTAACGGTCCTGCGGTTACAAATACTATCTTCGGTCCGATACATCTGGCCTTGACTACAGAAAACTTAACAGCATTTAATGCGGGGCAGCCGTTACCTAATATATTTACAGGTCCTTTTGGGGATTTCTTCGGTAACTTCGGTGGTGGAGGAAGTACACTTTCCCTTGTTCTCCTTATGCTGTTTGCAGGAAAATCTCAACGTATGAAAAAACTTGGAAAACTATCTATTGTACCCGGAATTTTTGGAATAAATGAAATGGTTATTTTCGGACTTCCTGTAGTTCTTAATCCGATTATTGTAATTCCGTTTCTGCTCGTTCCTCTTGTGAATATTATTTTGTCTACTATTGCAACAGTAATAGGTATTATACCTTATACAACAGGAGCATCACTGCCATGGACAACACCTTTATTTTTTTCAGGATGGTTGTCTACAGGAAGTATAATTGCAGGATTTTTTCAGATAGGTCTGGTGGCTTTAGGATGCTTAATTTACTATCCTTTTTTCAAAGTTTTGGATAATCAGTATCTAAAAGATGAAACTAAACCGATTGAGGAAAAAGACGATCTTAATGATATTTCTCTTGAAGATATATCGTTTGATTAACAATATTAAAGTAATTTACCTGAAAAAACTAATAATATTTTTTACTCCCGTTATCTGAAGCTTGTATAATAAAGTTTAAAACGATACGGGAGTTTTCAAAAAATATTTTATGATTGATAAAAATAATTTTATACTTAAAAAAATTTTGGAATATTTCATAAAACAGAAAATATATTGAGTTAAAAAAATAAAATTAGTAAAATCAGTATTTTATGATTTTCTAAATATAAAGTTTATTGTTAGATAATTATTTTTGATTTATGAGATAGTTCAGGGAAAAAAGCTGTTTGGTTAAAAAGTGTTTTTTTATGAAATTTTTGATTTCATGTATTTCTCCTTTGATTACAAAACTTTCCAATTTTCAAAAATATAAATTATGTTTGAAAAAATAAACAAACTATGTCCAGAGAAATTTTTCTTAATCAGTATAATTTATATTTTCCGGAAATTTATAGTCTTGGAGAAATTAAAGTTACGGTAAATTAGGACAGATTAAACATATAAAATTTTAAAATTATGGAGGTGTATACCAGTGAGAGTTGTATTGTTTTTTGACCAGATACAGTCAGGAACAGGAGGAAAAGAAAATTCCAATGTAGAATTGACTGTTGAAAAGGGAGGAATAGGTTCGTATATGATGTTTGAAGAATATATGAAAGAAATAGGTGCATCAGTATTAGCGACTACTTATTGCAGTGATAGTTATTTTAGAGAAAGCAAGGAAACAGTATTATCTAAAATGGAGGGATTTTTAAATAAAGTAAAAGCGGATATACTTTTGTGCGGTCCTTGTTTTAATTATGATGGATATGTTCAAATGTCAGCTATTTTGTCAGAGTACGTAAAGCAACATACAGAATGTACACCTATTATAGTATGTTCTGAAGAAAATGAAGATATTATTCAAAAATATAAAGATAAAATAGTAATAGTGAAAATGCCTAAAAAAGGCGGTGTAGGTTTAAGAGAATCATTGAAAAATATGGCAAAAGTAATTAAGTCAATATATAATAAGGAAAAGAAAGAATCTATATCAGCTTATATATATTAATTTTAAATTGATTTTAAACAAAATACAAAAATATTAAAGCCTGAAGTTTATATACAATTAATACAATATATTTGCTGAATTTGATTTTCAGTTCTTTTTTGGAAATTAAAGAATAGTATTATTCATAAATTTATGAAATGAGGTGAAATTTTATGTGGGGAATAATTGCCACATGGTGTATGGCACGGGACGGTGTCGAAAAAGCAACAAAAATGCTTAAAAATAAGGAAAAGGCTGAAAATGCTGTAGAAATTGCAATAAAGGATGTGGAAGATTTTCCCTATTATAAATCTGTAGGATATGGAGGATTACCTAATGAAGAAATGGAAGTAGAGCTTGATGCTGCTTATATGGACGGCTCCACTTTTAATTTTGGAGCGGTATGTGCCATAAAGGATTTTGCAAATCCCATATCTGTGGCAAAAAAACTGAGTAAACTTAGTGAAAATAACATGCTTGTAAGTTCGGGAGCAGAAGCTTATGCTCATAAGGAAGGATTTGAAAGAAAAAATATGCTTACAGATAGAGCAAAGATTCATTATAAAAATAGAATAAAAGATATTGCAGAGTACGAACTAAAACCTTATTCCGGACATGATACAGTAGGAATGGTATGTCTTGATGTATATGGAAATATGGTTTCAGGTACATCTACAAGTGGTCTTTTTATGAAGAAAAGGGGGCGGATAGGAGATTCTCCCATAATCGGATCAGGATTATATGTGGATAATGAAGTTGGGGGAGCGAGTGCTACGGGCTTAGGAGAGGATATAATGAAAGGTATTATTTCCTATGAAATAGTAAGGATGATGGAAACAGGAGCAGATCCTCAGACAGCGTGTGATAGAACTGTATATAATTTTGAAAGAAAAATGATGAAAAAAAGAGGGAAAATAGGAGATATATCAGTGGTTGCAATGAATAATAAAGGAGAATGGGGTGTTTCAACAAATATTGATAATTTTTCATTTGTAGTAGCAAATGAGTTGTCTGATATAAAAATTTATCGTGCAAAGCGGATTAACGGAAAAACGATATGTGAACTTGCTTCAAAAGAGTGGATAGAAGAATATATGAGTAAAAGAATGGAACCGTTGGAGGAGAAGTAAAATGGATAATGGAAAAAAAAGAGAAATTTCAGAAAAAGTAAAAATAATACAGAAAGAACTTTTAAATTCTTTAAAAGAGCTTGTATCTATTTACAGTGTTGAGTCTTCTCCTTCTGAAAATGCTCCTTTTGGAGAAGGACCTCGTCTTGCTCTTGACAAAGCCTTGGAAATTTCTCAAAAAATGGGATTTTATACAAAAAATATAGATAATAAGGTAGGATATGCACAATATGGAGACGGAGACGAAGATTATATAGGGATTTTCGGACATGTAGATGTTGTTCCTATAGGAACAGGGTGGAAATATGATCCTTTAAAAAGTAAAATAAAAAATAACAGAATATACGGACGGGGAGTATTGGATAATAAAGGTCCTATTCTCGCGAATTTATATGCTCTATATATTTTAAAAAAGTGTAATGTAACTTTTAAAATTCCTGTGAGAATTGTATTTGGAACAAATGAAGAGACAGGATTTAACTGTGTAAAGCATTATCTGAAAAAAGAAAAACCTCCGATTTTCGGCTGGACTCCTGATTGTAAATGGCCTGTTGTATATGGAGAAAGAGGTAGAATAAAAGTAAGAATTTGGGCAGAATACAGTTATGTAAAGGAGTTTTATGAATTTGTAAATGACTATATTTTATCTGCACCGAATAATGGAGTAAAATTAGGTATAGATTTTAAAGATGATGATTTTGGAGAAATGATTCTGAGAGGATACAAATTTGGTATTTCTGATAATAAGCATTATTTTGAATGGACAATGAGTTATCCCGGAAATTGTACAGGAGAAAAATTGATTGAGCTTATTAAGGAATGTCTGACAGAAAATTTGAAAATAGAAGAAGTATCTAACTGGAATCCCGTATTATATGATAAGTCATCTGAATACGTAAAAATATTGCAGAAAGTTTATAATGATATTACAGGATTTAATTCGGAACCTGTTACAACGACTGGAGGAACTTATGCAAAAATTATACCTAATATTATAGCTTACGGACCAAGCTTTCCGGGACAGAAAAATATAGCACATCTCCCTGATGAATGGATGGATTTGAATGATCTTGAAAAAATTACTGAAATATACACAATGGCATTATATGAAATAAATAAATTTTTGGAAAATAAAAAATAATGTGAATTTTATATTTTTAAAATATTATTTTACATTATAATCATATTTACTTGATTTTATTTTTTTTATGTGATAAAAATATATTAAATAAAAGTAAAATGTTTAAAGAAAGGATGATGTATGACACAGAAAATTTTAATATCATTAGTTTTGATGTTATGTTTTGGGTTGACATTTTCAAATCAAAAATCGGAAACGAAAAAAAGATTTGAAAAAGTGTACATTCAAAAACAGAGTTTATTTGATTTTGAAAAAACAGTGGAAACTATTAAAAATAGACTTGCAGAAAAAAAAGTTACAATTTTTTCAACAGTAGATCACAAGAAAAATGCAAATGGAGTTCAGCTTAAGCTTAGACCTACAACTGTTATTATTTTCGGAAATCCTAAAGTGGGGACATTGTTAATGCAGGAAGATCAAAAAGTATCTTTTGAACTCCCTTTAAAAATTTCCATATATGAAGATGAAAAAGGAAAAGTTCAGGTAGTTTATTATGATGTGAGATTATGGGGAAAAAAATTTAACATAAAGAATATCGAGATTTTGGAAAATATATCAAAACTTTATGATTATATTGTTCCGGTGGAAAATAATATGAACAACATGAAGATGAATGACATGAAAAAAGATAATATGAAAAATATGAATAAAAAATAAAATAGCAGAAGGAGAAAAAGAGAAAATGAAAATAATTCAGTCAAAAATATTAGTATTGTTAAGTTTAGTTGTTTTAACAGTTTTAGGATGTTCAAAAGGGAACTCATCAGATACAGCAAAAGAAAATATGAAATCTGATATGAAAGATGATAAAATGACAATGAAAAAAGTACTTGTAGTTTATCATTCAATGACAGGGACAACAGAAAAAGTAGCTGAAATGATAAAAGAAAAATTGGGAGCAGATATTTTAGAAATTGAACCTGAAAATGAGTATGATTTGAAAACAATAGAAGAAGTAGTAAAAAAACAAATGGCAGATAAAGAAAAAGTGGCAATAAAGAAAGTTGAGGGAGATCTTTCAGAATACGATACTATTATTATAGGAACGCCTGCATGGTTTTCAGAAGTATCTTTACCATTACAGACATACTTATCTGAACAGGATTTATCAGGAAAAACGGTAGCAGTTTTTACAACTTACGGAGGAACATATGGAGATTTACTGACTAATTTTGAAAAAAATGTAAAAGCTAAAGAAGTAAAAAAAGGAATAGCATTCAGTGGAAAACAGGTAAATGAAGGTATTGAAAAAGAACTCGATGCTTGGCTTGAAACTTTAAAATAAAAGGATAAAATAATAATTAGGAGAAAAAATGAAAAAAATTAAAGGACATTTTTTAATGATGTTAAGTTTAGTCATACTGTCATTTTTCGGTTATACAAATACAGGAATAGCAGCTATGATGAAAAACAATATGAAATCTGATATGATGAAAGATAGCGGCAAAGTACTTATAGTTTACTATTCTTTAACAGGAACAACGGAAAAAGTAGCTAAAATGGTACAGGAGAAATTAGGAGCAGATATTTTAAAAATAGAAACACAAAAACCGTATAATATATCTTCTATACCAAAATTAGAAGCATTAGTAAAAAAACAAATGGCAAATAAAGAAAAAGTGGCAATAAAAAAAATTAATAAAGACCTTTCAAAATATGATACTATTATTATAGGAACACCTGCATGGTTTTCAGAAGTGGCTTTACCTGTACAGACATATTTATCAGAGCAGAATTTATCAGAAAAAACGGTAGCAGTATTTACAACTTATGGAGGAACATATGGAAATTTACTGACTGATTTTCAAAAAAATGTGAAAGCTAAAGAAATAAAAAAAGGAATAGCATTCAGTGGAAGACAGGTAAAAAATGGAATTGAAAAAGAACTTGATGTTTGGGTTAAAACTTTAAAATAAAATTTGAAATTTTAAGAACAAATAATAAATAAAGAACCGTTTTAAATGACAGTAAGTGGTAAAAAATTGTTATTAAAAGGTTCTTTTATTTTTTATAAAATTTTGATTTTGTGTTTTTTATTGTTATCATAATTTTACTATATTTTTTTATTTAAAGCTATTTTTGTAATTTCCGACTTTCGATTCAATATTCAAAAATTTCAGAGTAAGCAATTATTTTTGAGTCTTAATAAAAGTACATTTAATTGTTTTTTTGAATGCTGTCTTAAAGTACAAAAATATGTAGAATGATAAATTTTGTACATATTTAATTTTTATAAAGTTTAGTAAAAATAAATAAAATTTTTATTTTTTTAAATATATATTGTTTATGGTTACGGGATTATTTTTAACTTATGAAACAGTTTTCGAATATATTTTTTAAAAAAATGAAAAAACTATACTTCTCTATTAAAATCATGTTTTATTAATTCAATAAGAGTAAATTTTTCATTTTCGTATTCATATTTAAAAATGGAACAGTTGGGGATGCCTGTAAAAGGAAATTCAGGAGCCCATCTGAGAAAAAAAGCATAGCACGCTGCTCCATGACTTACTGCAAGGACGGTATTATGATCTTCCTTTTCCATAATATTTGTCAGTGTTTCAGTCATTCTTTTTTCCACTATTTTTTCAGATTCTCCTTTAAACTTTAGAAAGAAATTTCCGTAACTTTTATCACCGGGTTCGTGAGGTGGATTCAGGTCTTCACTTTCTCCTTCAAATAAACCGAAATTCCACTCTTTAATTCCTTTTAGTCTTTCATAGGACATTTTAAAATCTGTTACTATTTCAAGAGTATCTGAAGCTCTTTCCTGTGTGGATGAGTAAGCATGATCAAAGGTAATTCCGTTCTCTTTGAAATACAGTCCTGCAATTTTTGCCTGTTTTACACCTTCGTCAGTAAGAGGAGAGTCACATGCTCCCTGAATTTTTCTTCTTAAATTGAAAAGCGTCTGTCCATGCCGCATTAAATAAAGTGTTTTTTTCATATTTTTTTGTATGATAAATATTTAGATATATAAATATCATACTCTCCTTTCTTTAGATTTTATCTATTCATTCATTTGATAATACATTCAGTTTGTAGAAATTTTTGTAATAATTCCGATATTTTGTAGGAGATATTTTGAATTTGTGTCTGAAAGCCTTAGCAAAATAATTTCCACATGAAAATCCTACCTTTTCAGAAATTTCCTCAATAGTCATATTTGAATTTAATAATAATGAAGTTGCATTTTTTAAACGAGTTTTTATGAGATACTGTCCGGGAGATATTCCTGTTTCAGCTTTAAATTTTCTTGTTAAATGAAATTTTGATAAACTTGTATAATTGGAAATATCCTCTATAGACAGAGGTTTTGCATAATTTTTTTTAATATATTTTTTTATATTTTCAGTAACTAATGAGTTTTTCTTTTTTTCCACTTTATTGTATCCGTTCAGAAGTTCAAAAATCAGGTTATATGTATATCGGGAACATTGGAAAATATCGTGAATTTCACGACTTGTAGCAGCATAAAATGTTTCCCAAAGTAAAGATACAAATTTAGAATCAGGAGTAAATTTTAAAATGTCCGAAGCTGCATTTTCAGTAATCTGTTTTCTAAAATCTTCGACTTCGATGGAAAATTCCACATAAAGAACTTCCCATGAAGAAGCATTTTCAGGGAGATAATAAACGTGTTTTCCCGGAATTTTTACAAAAAATGCTTCATTTTTACCTATTTTGTAAGTTTTTCCATCAATTTTTATTTCTCCATGTCCGTTTATAGTATATTGAAACAGGCAATATGTGCCGTCTTTAGAACGATTCATATTATCCCAGTAATATTGAGGATCAGTGATTTTGTGTCGTCCTATGGCATTTATTGTAGCAATGGGAAAAGGTTTTTTAAATTGAAATATATTAAGTACCCATTCTTTATCTTTTTTCAGCATTTTTTTACCCCTATATTATTTTTTTACTCTTTTCTTATTAAGAAATCAGGTTATTATATATTATACAATACATTGTTTATTAAAACAAATAAAAAATAAAATTTTCGGAGGTTACAGAAATGAAAAAATTTCTTATTTTAATAGTAACATTTTTATTTTTATTGAGCTGCGGTGCTGGAAAATCATCGGAAAGTTCAAAAGGAAATGTCGAAGAAGGGACAAAAGAATTGAGTTTTATGATTTGGGATAAAAATCAGGAGCCGGGAATGAGTGAAATAATAAAGGAATTTGAAAAGGAAAATCCTAATATCAAAGTAAAACTTCAAGTAATAGGCTGGGATGAATATTGGACAAAACTCGAAGCGGCAGCAACAGGAGGGGCTTTGCCTGATATATTTTGGATGCATTCGGAAAGATTCTATGATTATGCTGCAAATGGAATGCTTATGGAAGTGGATAAAGGGATAGATGAAGGATTTAAGCATTTTCCTCAAGATTTAGTGAAATTATATCAGTTTGACGGAAAACAGTATGCAGTACCTAAGGATTTTGACACAATAGGATTATTTTATAATAAGGCTTTATTTGACAAAGCAGGTGTGCCTTATCCTGATGAAACATGGGATTGGAATAAATATCTTGAAGCTGCTAAAAAACTGACAAAAGATGGAGTATATGGATTGGCCGCTCCTTTAAGTGCTCAAGAAGGTTTCTGGAATCTTATATACCAGAATGGCGGATATGTAGTGAAAGATAATAAATCAGGCTATAACGATCCTGCTACACAGGAAGCTATTCAATGGTGGGTAGATTTAAGTTTAAAAGAAAAAGTATCACCTACTCAGAAAGAATTTGATGAAGTAAGATTTAATCTGATGTTTACATCAGGAAAAGTGGCTATGGTTCAGTTAGGGTCATGGAACTTACCTGCTATAGAAGAAAATAAAGAGTTTGCTAAAAATGTAGGAGTGGCTTATCTACCTAAAGGAAAGAATCGGGCTACAATATATAACGGACTTGGGTATTCCGGATCAGCTAAAACAAAATATCCTGAAGAAGTGAAGAAATTTTTAACATTCCTTGCTTCAGAAAAAGCAAATGTAATACAGGCTCAGTATGTTTCGGCAATTCCTGCATATGAAGGAACACAGCAGGCATGGATAGATCATAATAAAGATATGGATTTGAAAGTATTTGTAGAACAGTTGAAATATGGAGTAATATATCCTGTAGCAAGTAACGGAGGAAAATGGAGAGATTTGGAGAATGAAATATTTGCACCGGTATTTGCAGGAAAAGTCGATGTTAAAACTGCGACTGATGAATATGCAAAAAGAATGAATGAAATGATAGAAGGGAAATAAAAGAAACGGGTAAAATGAAATGAGGCGGAAATTATGAATAACAGAAAATCAAACTATTTAAAAAACCAAAAAATGGGAAATATATATTGGGGTTATCTTATGATAGCCCCTACAATGATAGGTTTATTTATTCTTAATATTTTTCCCATATTTCAGACTTTATATTTGAGTCTTACAAAATCAGGAGCTTTTGGTAAGGTTACATTTATAGGATTAAAAAACTATATAGATATATTTCATGATAAACTTGTTATACAGTCGTTCCTGAATACATTTATTTATACTATATTAACAGTACCTGTAGGAGTATTTCTGTCTTTGACTGCGGCAGTCCTTCTAAATTCAAAAATAAAGGGAAAAACAGTGTACAGAACATTGTTTTTTCTTCCCGTTGTTTCCGTACCTGCGGCAGTTGCTCTCGTATGGAGATGGATATTTAATTCAAAATTCGGATTTATAAATAATATACTTTCATTATTAGGTGTAAAAGGTATAAATTGGCTGACTGAGCCGAAATTTGCAATGATAGCCATTGTAGTAGTAGGGATATGGTCTATGATAGGATATAATATGATAGTCCTTTTAGCAGGACTTCAGGAAATATCGCCCACATATTATGAAGCGGCTGAAATAGATGGTGCAGGACCAATAAGAAAATTTTTTTTCATAACGTTACCTCTAATTACGCCGACATTGTTTTTTGTTATAATTACTACTTTTATAAGTTCGCTACAGGTATTTGATCTTATTTATATGATGATAGAAAGAACAAATGCCGTATTGCCGAAAGTACAGTCAGTTGTTGTACTTTTTTACAGATATTCTTTTGAAAGAAATATGAAGGGATATGGTTCAGCAATTATAACAATGTTATTTTTTGTAATACTTTTAATAACTTATGTTCAACTGAAATTACAGAAAAAATGGGTTCATTATTAGAAAGTTCTGAAAAAGGGAAAGGAGATATAGTAATGAAAAAATCTACATATAAATATAAAAACGGATTGACAATACACACTTTACTGATAATAGGATCAATATTCATGTTTATTCCATTTATATGGACTATTCTGACTGCATTCAAAACGTTGCCTGAAGCTATTCAGGTACCTCCTACAATATTACCTGAAAATTATAATTTCAGTAATTTTACAAAGGCTTTGAAATCTTTACCGTTTTTCAGATTTTATTTTAATACGATAGCAGTAATAATTATAAGAGTTATTGTTTCGACATTTTTTGCAGCAATGGCAGCATACGCCTTTGCAAGAATAAAATTTCCGGGAAGAAATATAATGTTTATGTTTGTTCTTATCCAGATGATGGTACCTACACAGATATTTATTATTCCTCAGTATTTGATAGTACAGAAGTTGGGAATGCTGAACAGTATAGGTGCATTGGTTTTTCCGGGAATTGTAACGGCATTTGGAACTTTTCTTTTAAGACAGTTTTTCATGGGATTGCCTATGGAACTTGAAGAAGCTGCAATTATTGACGGAGCAAATAAATGGCAGATATTTACGAAAATTATGCTTCCCCTGGCAAGATCCGGAATGATTTCGTTAAGCATATTTACGGCACTGTTTGCGTGGAAAGACCTTATGTGGCCATTAATAGTCAACAGTGATTTAGAAAAAATGCCTCTTTCAGCAGGGCTGGCACAACTTATAGGGCAGTTTTTTACAGATTATCCTGTGCTTATGGCCGGGTCAATACTTGCTATTACACCTATGGTAATTGTTTTCATACTGTTTCAGAAACAGTTCATAAGCGGAGTGGCGCTTAGCGGTGGAAAATAATATCAAAAATAAGAACGGATAGTAATTGATAGCTAAAGATAAGTTGGCAAATAAAACCAATTTTCTGAAAAATATAAAAGCAGAATAAAATATTTTAATTTAAAGAGAGCGTGAAAAACAGTGATAAAGTATAATGAGAAAACGGGAGAATTTCATTTGTCTAATGCTAGTCTGAGTTATATAATGGGAATACTTAAAAACGGACACATAGGACATTATTATTTCGGGAAAAAAGTAAGACATAAGGATAATTTTTCGCATTTATTTGAAAAAATTGCAGCAGAACCTCCTATTACTCCTTCAATAGATGAGAAAGGATTTTCTCTCGATATTGTGAAGCAGGAATATCCAAGCTACGGAACAGGGGATTATAGAGAACCTGCATTTAAAATATTACAGGAAAATGGAAGCAGAATAACGGATTTTAAATATAAAAATCACTCTATTATAAAAGGGAAGAGAAAACTTAACGGACTTCCGTCAACATATTTAAATGAAGATGATGAAGCTGAAACATTGGAAATTATATTGGAAGATGAAGTGATTAATGCGGAAATTATATTGAGTTATTCAATTTTTGAAAAATATTCTGCTATAATGAGAAGCGTAAAAATTATAAATAAAGGTAAAGAAGAACTTAATATAGAAAAGATAATGAGCATGTCTATTGATTTACCTGATTCGGATTATATACTTACCCAATTAAGCGGTACATGGGGGAGAGAGAGGCATGTAGTCGAAAGTGAAATAAAAAGAGGAATAATGATAATAGACAGTAAAAGAGGTACAAGCAGTGCCTTGAATAATCCGTTTATAAGTCTGAAAAGAAAAGATACGACTGAAATTTCAGGAGAAATAATCGGATTGAATCTCATTTACAGTGGGAATTTTTCTACAGCTGTGGAAGTGGATCAGTATAATGTTACAAGAGTAAATATGGGAATAAATCATTTTGATTTTAACTGGTGTCTGGAACCGGGAGAAGAATTTCAGGCTCCTGAAGCAGTACTTGTATATTCAAACAGAGGTATAAACGGAATGAGCCAAACTTTCCATAATTTGTATAAAAATAATTTAATAAGAGGATATTATAAAAATAAAATAAGACCTATACTTTTAAATAACTGGGAAGGTACCTATTTTGATTTTAATGAAGAAAAAATATTGAAAATAGCTGAAAATGCAAAAAAATTAGGAGTAGAACTTTTTGTACTGGATGATGGTTGGTTTGGGACAAGGAATGATGATTTTCAAGGGCTTGGAGATTGGGAAGCAAATTTGGAAAAGCTTCCTCACGGAATAAAAGGATTAGCTGAAAGAATAAATGAAATGGGATTAAAATTTGGATTATGGTTTGAGCCTGAAATGGTAAATAAGAACAGTAATTTATACAGGGAGCATCCTGACTGGATAATTTCTGCACCTGAGAGGTTTCAGACTCCGGGAAGACATCAGCATACTCTCGATTTATCAAGAAAAGAAGTGGCAGACTACGTTTATGAATCAGTTGCTCGAAATTTGAGAGAAGCGAATGTAGAATATGTGAAATGGGATATGAATAGATGTATGACTGAAATATATTCACATGGTAGGGAAGGTAAAAGACAGAAAGAGACAGCTCACAGATATATCCTCGGATTGTATTCAGTGCTGGAAAAGCTTGTAAATGAATTTCCGAATGTTCTTTTTGAATCATGTGCAAGCGGAGGTAATAGATTTGATCCGGGAATGCTTTATTATATGCCTCAAACATGGACGAGTGACAATACAGATGCAGTAGAGAGGTTGAAAATACAGTATGGTACTTCAATGGTTTATCCTATACCGTCAATGGGAGCTCATGTGTCTATAACTCCGAATCATCAGACCGGAAGAAATACAAGCCTTGATATGAGAGGGAATGTAGCTATGTTCGGAACATTCGGATATGAGCTTGACCCTGAAGACTTGACTTCTGATGAAAAGGAAGAAATTAAAAAACAGATAGTAGAATTTAAGAGATATAGACAATTAATAGCAACAGGTGATTTTTACAGGATAAAATCTCCTTTTGAGGGGAATGAAACTGTATGGATGATAGTAAATGAGGATAAAAAAGAAGCGCTGGTAGGATATTATAGACAGCTTGTTGAAGTAAACGGAGGATTTAAAAGAGTGAGACTCACAGGACTTGATAACAGTTTTGATTACAAAATTTATAAAAAAAATAAGGAAACTGCAAAAATAATAGGTGGAGATGAACTTATGAACATAGGTTTGTTTGTAAATGAATCATATAGTGAACATAAAGATATGCAGGGAGATTATTATACGGAACTGTATTATTTAAAAGTTGAATAGACTAAGCTTCTAGATTTACGGAATTATAAAATTTATAATTTAATTAACCAACATCTTTATAAAATAATTTTATACCCGAAACGGATTTGTGAGAATTTCGGGTATTTATATTTTTTTCATGAAAGTGTCGCCTTCATACATATACTAACAACTGGAAAGTTTTTAATTCCTCAAAAATATTCATTATGCCTGAAAAGATAAAACTTACAATACTTAGACAGCTGTTTTCCTAATCAGAATAATTTTATATTTTTTCAAAAAAATTTTTGAACATTGGAAGAATTTAAAGATGAAATAAAATAATTTTAAACTTAAATTATAGTTAAATTATAATTGCAATAGAAACATAAAACTGAAATAGAAGAAAAAATCTCAATATTCAAAATATTTAACGGAAAAAATAATAAAGTAAATGCAAAGAAAAATCGTTGTTTGATTAAAATAAATTTGTGAGTTTTTAGTGAAAGAAGTATTTTTGAGTATGAAATAATTAGAGTTGGTAAATTTTTTTCAAACTTTTTGTAAAAAAATTTGGAGATTTTTACTAAGTTTTCAATTTAAAGTATGGAAAAAAATTACAAAAGCAAGAATAAATTCTTGCAGGAAAAAAGCTTTTGAATTAGAATGTTGAGGATAAAAAAATAGAAAAACTTCTGTATTTAAAATTATAAGATTCTAAAAAGAAATTTCCTAAAAAATGTGATATAATTATAATGATAGGTAGAAATCGGAAAATTGAATATGTATTTTAAAGGAGAGATGTATCAATGGCAGAGTTAATAGCTTTTTATTCGAGAAGGGGAGAAAATTATTTTGACGGTATTATAAAAAATGTGGAAAAAGGAAATACTGAAATAGTTGTAGAAAAGCTTCGTGAGCTTACAGGTGCGGATGTATTTCAGATAAAACAGCTAGTTGAGTATTCTGATAATTATAACAAGTGTGCAGAAGAAGTAAATGAGGATTTTAAAAATAATGCGAGACCTGAATTGGATGAATATCCTCAGGAACTTGAGAAATATGATACCATTTATTTGGCATATCCTAATTACTGTAATACAATGCCTATGGTAGTGTTTACGTTTTTAGAGGAATTCGATTTTTCAGGAAAAACTATAAAACCTATATGTACAAATGGAGGAGGCGGAGTTGGAAACAGTATTTCTGACATAAAAAAGCTATGTCCGAATTCAGAAGTATATAAAGGACTTTCAGTAAACAATTCTGAAGTACCTGAAGCGAAACAGCTTATAAAAGATTGGCTTGAAAAAAGTAAAATATAGTTTAAAAGTTATAGGAGAATATTGTGTTCAGAAAATTAGTGACGATTTTAGTATTTGTAATAAGTATACTTTCATTTACATTTGAAAGTAAAAAGTTTAATTCACCTGAAGCGGTGATTTACAATACAAATAAAAAAATGCCTGCAAATTTCAGATTTGAAATGCAGGATGATAACTGGGAAGATACAAATTATATTATTCATGTATTTAAAGATGGAGAAGAATATAAAATAGCATATAGTTATTTAAAAACCGACTCACCTAAATATTATGATGAAAACGGTTATCCCAAACTGGAATATATAACAAAGGATTTTGAAAAAGTTCATTTTACATATTTTTCAGCTCAGCCGGGAAGTTATATTAAAGATGGAAAAAAACATGAGAGAATAACTTATCAGTCGTTATCTTTTTCTCAACTTGAAGAATTTTTAAAAGAAAAAAATGCAAGAAAACTTGAAGATAATCTTCAGAAAAGAATAAAAGAGCATTTGTTGTGGCTTGACAGTATTGCAAATTAAATGAAAAAAGAAAGTTGTTTTTAAATAATTCAGGATATCCTGTAGTTATTAAAAACAGCTTTGCTTTTAAATTGAGTCAATAAAAAAATCATGGTCAAAATAAAAAAAATATTCAAATATACTTTACTAGAAAAAGAATAAAATTTCCAAAAATTATAAAAATTTGGTATAATAATAAATATAAAATTTGCTTTTATAAATGTAATATGTGTTAAATTTACTATTGAGGAGATAACAATGAAAAGAAAAAATATATTTTTTATAGCGGTATTCTTTCTGTTTTCTGTAATTTCTTACGGACAGGATATATTTGCCGATTATAGAGTGCATTTTAATAAAATTTATATTACAAATTATGTACAGAGAGAAAATGACAATTTAAAATTAAAAAGAACAGATAATTTTAGTCATGAAATTTTGGGAACAGGAAATTTTAGAATTTTTGATAGCGGGGGAAGGCAACTTGACATAGCTTTAAAAGATGGAATTATTGAAGGACAGTATAATGAATATTATAGTAACGGAAATTTATTTACAACAGGGAAATATAGTGACGGAAAAAGAGAAGGGTCATGGAAAATTTACAGTGAAAAAGGTCAGTTATGGAAAAGTTACGAGTATAAGAATAATGAATTGAATGGGCAATATATTTCTTATTACACAAATACGGGTATGAGAGAAATCGTGGGAAATTATAAAAATGATAAACCTGACGGAATATGGAACGAATATTATGCAAACGGGAGCAGAAAAAAGAGCGGAACATATAAAGACGGTAAAAAAATAGGAATATTTGTCGAATGGTTTATCAATGGAACTAAAAAATCTGATGTAAGTTATATTGATGATGAAATAAACGGAAAAATGAATGTTTATTATGAAAATGGTATATTATTTTATGAAGCGGATATAAAAGGAAGAGAAGGAAATGTAAAAGGATACCATCAGAACGGGAAAATCAGCTTTGAGGGGAAAGTGACAGAAAGTAGAAGAATCGGAACATGGAACTATTATGACAATACAGGCAATTTATTCAATAAAATAGAATATTAAGTTAAATCGAAAAAAATGGAGGGGGAAAATGTCTTTTTCAGCAACATTGAAAAGAGAGCTTTTTAATAAAGAAATCAAAGAAAAAGAAGAAATTTATGCAGAACTTTTTGGAATATTCATTTCAAAAGATATTATAACTGAAAATGGCATATATTTCAGAACTGAAAATGCTTCATTGGCCAAAAGAGTCTATTCAAATTTAAAAGCGGTTGTGAAAATGGATATTTACTTAAAATATTCTATAAGTAACAGACTTGGTACTCATAAAGTATATGAGATCAAAGTTATAATTACTGAAAAGAATAAGAAAGAATATGGGGAATTATTAAAAAGGCTATTTTTATATAAAAATTTTTCGAATGAAAAGACTGAAAATGAGCTCGCAGGTATAATAAGAGGTTTTTTTATAAGTTGTGGTTATGTAAAGTCTCCTGAAAAAGGGTATGCTTTGGATTTTTTTATAGATACTGAAGATTCTGCTACATTTTTATATTATTTATTTAAACAGATGGGAAAAAAAGTATTTCAGACGGACAAAAAGTCGAAAAGTTTGGTTTATTTGAGAAATTCTGAAGATATTCTTGATATTATATTTCTTATAGGGGGAATTATTTCTTTTTTTGAGTTTGAAGAAGTGACTGTTAATAAAGAAATAAGAAATAAAATAAACAGAAATATGAACTGGGAAATTGCCAATGAGGCAAAGAAACTTTCCACATCGGAAAAACAGATAAAAATGATAAAATATATTGATAAAGAAATAGGACTTTCAGAGCTTTCCGGTATTTTAAGAGAAACAGCTGAAACAAGACTCGAAAATGAAGAGCTTTCATTACAGGAACTGGCTGATTTAATGGAAGTATCCAAGTCAGGAATAAGAAACAGGTTTAGAAGGATTGAAGAAGTTTATACTAATTTAAAGGAAAAAAGGTGAAAAAATGAAATTTTTATCTTTAATATACGGTTTTGCAGTTTTTTTAAGAAATAAAATGTATGATACAGGTATCCTTAAATCTCGAGAAGTGGAAAATGTTAAAATTATATGTATAGGAAATATTGTTGCAGGAGGTTCCGGAAAAACTCCTGCTGTTCAGTATTTTGCAGAGAAATATATAAATAAAAATAAAAAAGTTGGGATCTTAAGCAGAGGGTATAAAGGAAAAAGAAACATAGATACAATGAGTGTCAGAGATGAAAATGAAATAAAAGCTACAGTTCTGGAAGCAGGAGATGAAGCATATCTTCATGGGTTAAATCTTGAAATACCTGTAGTAGTATCCAAAAACAGATATAACGGTGCTGTCTATCTAAGGAACAACTATAATGTTGATATTATAATAATGGATGACGGATTTCAACACAGAAAATTAAAAAAAAATAAAAATATAGTACTCATTGATGCGACTAATCCTTTCGGAGGTTATGAATATCTTCCCAAAGGCAGACTTCGTGAGTCAATAAACGAACTGAAAAGGGCAGATGAAATAATAATTACAAAAAGTAATTATGTAGAAACTTCTATAATAGATTTAATAAAAAATAAAATTGTAAAATATAATAAGCCGATTTCTGTTGCAATTTATAAAGAAAAATGTTTTTATGATTATATGAGAAAAAATTATAAATTGGATGTAATAAAAGATAAAAAAATAATGATTTTTTCGTCTATAGCTAATCCTAAAACATTTTATATGACAGTAAAAAAACTAAAACCTGCAAAAATTGATGAAATAAAATTCAATGATCATCATTTATACAGTGAAGAAGAAATGCAGGAAATATATAGGGAAAGTAAAAATTATGACTATGTTGTAACGACTGAAAAGGATATGGCGAAAATAAATAGAAAAATTGATAATCTCCTTATTTTAAAAATGGGGTTTGAAATAATTGAGAAAAAGTAGTACAATTATTAACACAGAATAATACCAGGGAGGATTATGATATTGGAAAAGGGTAAAGAGATAAGTGATATGTTTGCTATTACTGAAACATTTGCAGAATTTATTGATTTATATAAAAATCGTTTTGAAAAAAGAAAATATTTTATAATAAATGAAAAATTTGAATTTATAAAAAAGGAACCGTCTTTTATTCTGGAATTGGCATACATATATTATAAAATAAAAGATAAAAAAATAGAAGATATTATAAAAGAGGAATTTTCCAATACGTACAAAGAAAAAGACAAAAGAATAGATAGAATGTCAAAATTGGAAAAAGAAAAACTTAAAGAAAGTTTTAGACGTTCTTTAGTAAATAAAGATACTGTACATTCGGTTAAACTTGGGAATGAAATATTTCATAGGAATAAAGATGAATTTTTTGAAATAATGTACAAATTTTCTTTAATATCAGCTGATTGTAACAAACTTATAAAAACATTTTTTATGGAAATTCTTTTGGAGAATATGGAAAAGTCGTTTAAAAATAGAAGTTGGACTGATGAAATTATAAGAAATACAGTTAACTATTTTGTAAAATCTGAAAGTGAATTTATAAATTATTCGGATGAAAAAAATGTGCAGTATTTTGTTGAAAACAAAGTAGATTTGCTTTATGAAGTAATATATATTAAGAAATATGATGAAATTATAAAGAAATATAATATAGATAACATGCCTAAAATAAAATTTAAAACAGATAACGGAAAATACGAAGAAATGTCACAAAGTAAACAATATTTATATAGTTATTTAAAAAAATAAAGCCAGTAAAAGTAGGAGGAAAGTATGTTGGAAATGAGATATATAAGAGAAAATGCTGAAAAAGTCAGAGAATATTTGAAAAATAGAAATAGTGATTTTGACTTAGACGGACTTCTCAAACTTGATGAAGAACGTAGAAATATTTTGCAGAAAGTGGAAATGCTGAAAAAAGAAAGAAATGAGTCAAGTGCATTAATAGGGAAATATAAAAAAGAGGGAAAAGATGCAACTGAACTTTTGGAGAGAATGCAAAAAGTGAGCAAT
This sequence comes from Leptotrichia sp. OH3620_COT-345, assembly GCF_003932895.1. NCBI lineage: Bacteria > Fusobacteriati > Fusobacteriota > Fusobacteriia > Fusobacteriales > Leptotrichiaceae > Leptotrichia > Leptotrichia sp. OH3620_COT-345. The sequence goes on from NZ_RQYW01000009.1 coordinate 22,240, forward strand.
GAAGTAAAGAAGCTGGATCAGGCTCTGGCGGAAATAGATGAAAAACAGATAAAATTGACTTTTACAATACCGAATAAACTTCACGATACAACTCCCATGGGAGAAAATGAAAATGACAATATTGAAATCAGAAAATGGAGAGAGCCGAGAAAATTTAGTTTTACACCTAAATCTCATGATGAATTAGGTACAGAATTGGGGATTTTGGATTTTGAAAGAGGTTCAAAAATAGGCGGCTCAAGATTTACAGTGTATAAAAAACAGGCTGCACGTCTTGAAAGAGCACTGATTAATTTTATGTTGGATACTCATACATCTGAACACGGTTATAATGAAATACTGACTCCTCAATTGGCAAAGCGTGAAATAATGACGGGAACAGGACAGTTACCTAAATTTGAAGATGATATGTATAAAGTGGAAGGAGAAGAATTATTTCTTATTCCTACTGCGGAAGTTACATTGACAAATCTTCATAGTGGAGAAATACTTGATGAAGAAGAATTACCAAAATATTATTGCGGATTTACTGCGTGTTTTAGAAAAGAAGCGGGATCAGGTGGAAAAGATCTGAAAGGGCTTATAAGACAGCATCAGTTTAATAAAGTTGAAATGGTAAAATTAGTGCATCCTGACAGTTCTTATGATGAACTTGAAAAAATGGTTGCCAATGCTGAAAAAATTTTACAGAAACTGGAATTACCTTATAGAGTTATTGTATTATGTAGTGGAGATATAGGATTTAGTGCCGCAAAAACTTATGATATAGAAGTATGGGTACCAAGTCAGAATAAGTATAGAGAAATTTCTTCATGTTCAAATACTGAGGATTTTCAGGCGAGACGTAGTATGATAAAGTACAGATCAAAAGAAAATGGAAAAAGTTATTTTGTTCATACATTAAACGGTTCAGGGTTAGCTGTAGGAAGAACATTGCTTGCTATTATGGAAAATTATCAACAGGAAGACGGAAGTATAAAAATTCCTGATGTTTTAGTTCCTTATATGGGAGGGATGACTGTTATAAAATAATGCTCATGGCTATGGATAGGAGATAAAATGAAGAAAATTTTAAAAACTTTATTTTTTCTTGCAGTCTTGGGAAGTGCCGCAATTTATTTGGAGTTATCAGGATATTTGTATCATAATGATATTCTTGCCAAATTATATAAAGTGGAAGGGCTTGATGTATCACATCATCAAGAAAAAATAAACTGGAAAAAAGTAAGTAAAAAATATAAATTTGTAATAATGAAGGCAACTGAGGGAAAAGATTTTTTAGATACTGACTTTTTCTATAATTGGAATAATGCAAGGTTGAATGGTTTTACTGTAGGAGCGTATCATTTCTTTTCAATGCTCAGTACCGGAAAAGCACAGGCAGATTATTATATAAGTAAAGTTCCTGATTATGACAAAGCTTTTCCTCCGGTGATAGATTTGGAAATACCGACAAAGTATCCTAAAAAAATGGTGTTGAAAGAATTAGGGGATATGATAGAAAAATTGGAAAATCATTATAAAAAAAGAGCAGTAATATATGTGACTTATCATACATATAAAGCGTATATTAAAGGAGAATTTCTTGAAAATAAACTTTGGATAAGGGATATAAAGTTTATTCCTGAGCTGGAGGAAAATGACAGATGGATAATATGGCAATTTTCTAATAGAGGAAGAATAGAAGGAATACCTGGATTTACTGATAAAAATGTATTAAGAATTGGAACGGTGGAAGAGCTTATAGAAAGTAGCAGAATAGAAAATTGATTTTTAATTCTTTTTCTGAAAAAGTTGAGGGAGATTTTCAAAGTTTTTAAAAAATATAGAAATAAATTTCGGAAAATCAATAAAAATCTATAAAATAATTATTTATCTTAATTTTTCAAGATTTGAAAATTTTTAAATATATAATAAAATGTTGATTTTTAGTCTGAAATTTGATAATATGTATTTAAAAGAAAATTGAGAAGTAAATTAAATATAAATATAATTAGGAGGCTAAAATGAAATATCATTTTAAAGATTTAGGACTAAGCAACACAAGAGAAATGTTTGCAAAAGCAAACAAGGAAGGTTATTCTGTTCCGGCTTTTAATTTTAATAATTTAGAGCAGTTACAAGGAATAATTGAAGCATGTGTTGAAATGGGGTCACCGGTAATACTTCAAGTATCAACAGGGGCAAGAGATTATATAGGAAAAGAAATGTTACCTTGGCTTGCAAAAGCTGCAACTGAATATGTAAAAGCCGCAGGCTCCGATATACCTGTAGCATTACATTTAGATCATGGACCGAATTTTGAAGTGGCAAAAGATTGTATAGAATATGGATTTTCTTCAGTAATGATAGATGCTTCACATCACCCTTATGATGAAAATGTAAAAGAATCTAAAGAAGTTGCTGATTTTGCACATAAGCATGATGTAACTGTAGAAGCTGAGTTGGGAGTATTGGCAGGAGTAGAAGATGATGTAGTAGCTGAAAGCCATGTATATACTCAGCCTGATGAAGTAGAAGATTTTGTAAAGAAAACCGGAGTAGATTCACTTGCTATAGCAATAGGAACTTCACACGGAGCACATAAATTTAAGCCTGGAGATAAACCGCAAATAAGATTGGACATTTTAAGAGAAATAGAAAAGAGAATACCGGGATTCCCAATAGTTCTTCATGGTTCATCTTCCGTACCTAAACAGTTTGTAGATATGATTAATAAGTTCGGAGGGCAAATTGCAGATGCAATAGGTATACCTGATGAGCAATTAAGAGAAGCTTCAAAATCGGCAGTTTCAAAAATAAATGTGGATACTGATGGAAGATTGGCGTTCACTGCCGGAATAAGAGAAGTTTTAGCTGCTAAGCCGGGAGAATTTGATCCGAGAAAATACATAGGTCCTGCTAAAAATTATATGAAAGAGTATTATAAAGAAAAAATAGTATCTGTATTTGGATCTGAAGGAGCATATAAAAAAGGAACTCCAAGAAAATAAAAAGTTTAATATTTATCGAACTAAATAATTTGAAATGTAAAAAATTAAAAAAATAAGAAAGATTGCTTATGAGGGGAGATAATATCTCCCTCATAATTCGATTATTTAACAGTTTTTAAGTAAAAAGTTTTAAATAATCGAAAATTAAAAATAGAAATTAGTATTAAATATTTCTATTTTATGCAATTTTATATGAATTTATACATATATAGATGTAAATTTACTGAAATAAGGTGAAAATTTTTTTTTTCATCTTTTTTATTTAAAATAAATAAATTTATATAGGAGGAAAAATGAGAGTAAGGATTGACAAAACAAAGTTTATTTTTATTACAGGTGGAGTTGTTTCTTCACTGGGAAAAGGTATTGTAGCTTCTTCATTAGGTAGATTGTTGAAAGAAAGAGGATATAAAGTAACTATTCAAAAATTTGACCCATATATAAATGTAGATCCGGGAACGATGAGTCCCTATCAGCATGGAGAAGTTTTTGTAACTGAAGACGGTGCTGAAACTGATCTGGATTTAGGTCATTATGAAAGATTTATAAATGAGGATTTAACAAAGTATAATAACTTAACAATGGGAAAAATTATGTCGAAAATAATTTCCAAGGAAAGAAGAGGAGAATTTTTAGGAGGTACTGTACAAACAGTTCCTCATGTAACAGATGAAATAAAATACAATATTATCAAAGCGGCGGAAGAAAGTGACTCGGATATAGTTATCACTGAAATAGGAGGAACTATAGGAGATATAGAAAGTGATCCTTTTATAGAAGCAATAAGACAGCTAAAAAGAGAAGTAGGAAGAGAAAATATTGCTTATATCCATGTTACGTTACTTCCATATCTAAAAGCGGCAGGTGAACTTAAAACAAAACCTACCCAACATAGTGTAAAAATGCTTCAAGGACTTGGAATATCTCCTGATATAATTATTTTAAGAAGTGAACATCCCGTGGATCAAAATATAAAGAAAAAAATATCTCTATTTTGTGATATAGATGAAGAAGCAGTAATAGAGTCCCTTGATGCCGAAACATTATATGAAATACCTTTAACAATGGAAAAATTAGGGCTTGCAGATGTAATATGCAGACATTTTAAAATTGAAAATAAAAAACCTGCTCTTATTTCATGGGAAAAAATGGTTGAAAAATTTAAAAATCCGAAAAAGCTTGTAAAAGTTGCAGTAGTTGGGAAATATGTAGAATTGAAAGATGCATATATAAGTATTACAGAGTCTATTGAGCATGCTGGGTTTGATTTAGATACAAAAGTTGAAATAGATTATTTGAAAGCAGGAAATTTTGATATTGAAAAACTTTCAAATTATGATGGAATACTTGTTCCGGGAGGATTTGGAGACAGAGGAATAGAAGGGAAAATTGAAGCCATAACTTATGCAAGAAAAAATAAAATCCCGTTTTTTGGAATATGTCTCGGAATGCAGATGGCGTGTGTGGAATTTGCAAGAAATGTACTTGGATATGAAGACGCAACATCAACGGAATTTGATAAGGAAAGTAAATATCCTGTAATCAGTTTAATGGAGGAACAGGAAGGACTTGAAGACATGGGGGGGACTATGAGATTGGGAGCCTATCCATGTGTGCTGAAAGACGACAGTCTGGCAGTAAAAGTTTACGGAAAGACATTAGTAAATGAAAGACATAGGCATAGATATGAATTTAACAACAGCTATAGAGAAGAATTTGCAAAAGCGGGAATGGATATAGTAGGACTTTCACCTGATGGTAAATATGTGGAAGTAGTGGAAATAAAAGAACATCCTTATTTTCTTGCAGTCCAGTATCATCCTGAATTTAAAAGTAGACCGACAAAACCTCATCCGTTATTTACAGGTTGGATAAAAGCGGCATTGAAGAAAAGACAATATAAATAAAAGAGGCATATGCCTCTTTTTATATTGATTTTTACTGTTTTTTAGATTTATTAGTGTAAAACTTATTTGCTATATTTTTAAGTTTATAAATAAATTAGTCTCTGATTGTAGCGAGTAATTCCCCTAAAACTTCAACTGCCTGTTCAGCATCTGCCCCTTCAGCATGAACTGTAATTTCAGAACCGTTTTTAATTCCTATGGATAATAATTTTAATAATGATTTTCCGTTTACTTTTTTACCGTCATGTTCAACAAAAACATCACTTTCAAATTCCTTTGCTTTAGCCACAAATACTCCGCCGGGTCTAGTATGTAATCCTGTAGGATTTGTCATAACTACTGTTTTACTTGCCATTTATATTTCCTCCTTGAATATATTTATATACTTAATTCTACATTAGTTTTAGCTATTTGTCAATAAAATTAATCGTTTTATCATATATAACTTAAATGATTACATTTATAGAATTGAAGTTTGAATAAGTTACATTTCCCGGTTTTGAATTTCTTATTTTTTTGACAAATTTTTTTTCACAATAATCTACAGTGACTTTGTCACCTTCTGTTGCTTTAGAATATTTTGCAGCAAGATTGGCAGCATAATTTAAAGTTTCGCTGTCAGGGATTTTACTATCTTTTATAAGAAGTACATGACTTCCGGGAATGCTTTTAACATGAAACCATATATCGGTATGACTACCTTTGGAAAAAGATATTTCTTCATTTTCTCTATTATTTCGTCCCACAAAAATTTTAAATCCGTTATGTTCAAAAGAAAGTAATTCTCTTTTTTTAGTTTTATTTAATTTAATTTTATTTTTATTGTTGAAATTAATTTCATTTTCAATTTCTTCTATTCCTATAAAATCATTTTCTTTTTCAATAAAAAGTTTAATCTCGTCATAATATCTGATTTCATTTTTAATATCTTTCAGCCTTGAGTTAAGAGCAGCAACAGTACGCTTTCCTTTGTTATGTTTATTATAATAAATATTGAGATTTTCATTTGGAGACAATAAAGGATCAAGCTGTATAGTTATTTCATTATTATCATAAAAATTAAAAAGAGCAACTTTATCCATTCCCTGTTTTAAAGTGTGCATATTTGCAGCAAGAATATCTCCGATTTTTTTGTAGTTTTCATGATTAATATTTTTGCTTAAATCAATATTTATATTTTTCAGTATTTTTTCAAATTTCTTCATTTGAGAATCTACATATTTTAATAAAGTTTTTTTCTTTTCATTTATAATGTTAGAAGTAATAGTTTCTTTAAAATATTCATTTAATCCTTTGTTGAGAGTAGTAAAAATTTTGAATGAACTTTGTGTCTTGAAGGAATATTCAGAAAATTTGTTATATGTAAAAATTTTTTGTTTTTTTCCTTTTAAAATGATTTCGTATATAATTGGACAATATTCAGAAAAGTATTTTTTAAATACATCGTAATCTGAAAAACATTCATTTGAAAATATTTTTCCTACTCCTTCTATTTTATTAATAAAATCTTCAGAAGAATAAAAAGGAAAATTTTCCTTTTCTAAATATAACGGAGAAACTTTCTTTTTTTCAAAAGGTAAGATGTATTTTGCTCCTGTCATAATAATACGCTTACCTTCGTCAAAAGAAGAAAAATATAAAGCAGATAAAATTTTTTCTTCTGAAGTTAGGAATATATTACTTGCTCTTCCCATAATTTCAAATATGAGGGTATATTTTTCAATATCTCCAAATTGATTAAGCTTTTCAAAATCAAAATAAACTATTCTGTCATAACTTTCCTGTCTTATGTTTATCAAAATGGAGTTTAAGACATATTTTTTAAGAGAAAGGAGAAACTTTGATTGAAAATCGGTATTCAAATCTTTTTCTTCTTTTAAATAAAAAATAGTAGAGTTATCTTTTACTTGAAATAATAAGTTATTTTTTCCGAAATAAAATGAAAGAGAAGATTTATCATACTGATAAATCTTCGTAAGTTTATAATTCAATATTCTTTCCTTTACTTCCTTCACTAAAAATGATATTCCTATACCGTCCATGTACAGCATGATTTTTCCTCCGTGTATATATGAAATTTTGAAAAAGTTACATTAGACATAATTTTTAGTAACCATTATATCTGTAGCATCATCAATATTTATTACTTTTTCATCCCCATCAACCTGTAACATGATGATATGCTTATCAATATCAATTATTTTAATAAGAGATTTCAGAACAATACCTTTTTCATTGAGATATTTTCTTATTGCAGGACTTCCTTTAATAGAAGAAACCTGTACTGTTTCTCCTTTTTCAAAATTCAATATGGATTCAGGCTGAATTTCTTTTTTAATTATATTAAGGTTATTAACAATTGTCTGAAATACATCGATAAATGTACTCAAATTTTCTTCAGAAATTTCTGAAGTTATTTTTTCCAAAATGTTGGAATGAAAATTCCCGTGATATTTAAAGGCTATCAGCCCTTTTTTTGAAAGACGGACAAAAACTTTTCGTCTGTCATCTTCTGACCTGCTTCTTTCAATGAAATATTTGTCAGTAAGTTTATTTACAGCTACTGAAGCTGTTCCCATAGTAATTCCCAATTTTTCAGAAAGCTCATTCATTGTAAGAGAGTTTTCTCCAATGGCTTCGATAACATGAAGTTCAGTTGTTGTTAAACATTTTATAACTTGACTTAAATTAATCTCTTCAATTTTATAATATGTTTTGTAAAATTCATCTAATAAAGCTTCAATTTTTGAGTACATTTTCTGCCTCCCGTTTTAATTTTCTATTTTAAACTGTCAATTTTTTTCTTATAGTCTCCACTGAATATATATGAACCTGCAACTAATATATTTGCTCCGGCTTCTTTGACCATTCTTCCGGTTTCAGCATTTATACCTCCATCAACTTCAATATCTATGTTTTTGTCCAGAGCTCGAAGTTTTTTTATTTTTTCAATCATATCTCCTATAAATGCCTGTCCTCCGAATCCGGGATTGACAGTCATTATAAGAATCATATCGACATTTTTCAAATCGTGTTTTATAAATTCAACAGGAGTAGAAGGATTTAGGGAAATTCCCACTTTTTTTCCATAAGATTTTACTAGCTGTATTGCTCTGTTTAAGTGTTTTGTAGCTTCAGCATGAATTGTTATTATATCTGCTCCTACATCAACAAAATCTTTTATAAATCTTTCAGGATTTTCAATCATCAGATGAACATCAAAAACAAGATTGCTATGCTTTCTTATGGCCGAAATTACAGGTGCTCCGAAACTGATATTCGGAACGAATGAACCGTCCATTACATCTAAATGAAGATATTCTGCTCCATATTTTTCGACTTCCTGAATTTCTTCTTTCAGTTTACTGAAGTCGGCAGCAAGTAGTGACGGAGCAATAATAATTTTTTTTTTCATAAATTTTATCACCTCTTAAATATATTTCTAAGCGTAGTATTAAATTTTAAGACTTTATAATACAATTTTATCATAAATATCTGAAAGAAGATATTAAAAAAATTATTTAGAGAATAAATTATTTGGAGAATAAATTATTTAGAGAATATAAATAAAAATTATATCTCATTTCAGGTATATTCCCTTTTGTAACGTTTTTTTTAACTGCACAGTCAGGTTCATTTACATGTAGACAATCTCTAAATTTACATTTTGGTATATAATTCATAAATTCAGGAAATAGAAGTTCTAATTCTTTTTTTTCTTTTAATTTTGGAAATTCAAGAGAAGAAAAACCCGGAGTATCTATAAGATAAGTATTTATATCTATTTTAAAAAATCTACTCTCAGTAGTAGTATGGCGTCCTCTTGAAGTTTTACTGCTTATTTCATTTGTTTCCAGAATGTTTTCTCCTATAAGGGTGTTGATTAAAGTTGATTTTCCTGTTCCGCTCGGTCCTGATACAGTTACAGATTTTCCCTTTATATAAGATAAAAGAGTATCAAGTCCAATATTTTTTTCAGTAGACACAGGAAAAACAGGAACAGTATTCCCGAAATTCCTCTTTATTTCATTTAAAAATAATGTTAATTTTTCATCAGAAATCAGATCAATTTTTGAAATGATTACTATAACAGGGATATTCTGACTATATGCGTTTAAAAGCATTTTTTGAAAAACTGTAAAATCAAAATTTGGAGAAATAACCGATAAAAGGATTCCAATAAAGTCAATATTCGATAATAACGGTCTGTGCAGGAAATTTTTTCTATCCTCAATGTCGGTTATTACTTTTTCATTTTCATTAAATTCCACAATATCTCCTATAATGCAATTAAGCTTATCGTTTTTTACCTTCAGCGAACCTCTTAATTTACATTCATATATGTTTTCTTTATTCAGATTTTTACAATTTTCATCTAATACATAATAAAAACCTTTTATTTTTCTAATAACTTTTCCTTTAATAAGTATTACCTCCGAATATTAATTGTCATTTGGAGTTCTTTCGACTTCCTCATTTGTATTTTCTATTTTTTTCTGATTGCTTTGCTGTTGGTTTCCGTTGTTGTTCTGATTATTTCCTGAATTATCACGTTTTTCAATTTTATTGAGGGTATCATTTATAATATTTTCAATTTCTTGATTATTCAGATCTTGATTAGTTTGATTTATAATTTCTTCTACAGACGGTCCTGTAGGCTCTATTTTTACTCCTGTATTAATTACAATGGAAATTTTTTGGCCTTTGGATATTTTAGTGCCCGGAGCAGGTGAAGTAGATATAATTGCATTTACAGGTAAAGTAGGATCTTCTCCTTTTGATGTTCCTCCTAATGTCAGTCCTATCTGTGCAAGAAGTACTTTTGCATCATTTATGTCAAGTCCTATAAGGTTAGGCATTACTGAAGCATCAAGGATTTTCTGTGATGATACAAGTATTGAAATTTTTTGATTGATTTCCAATTTTGTTCCCGGTCTTGGATATACTCCGATAATAGTATTGTATTTTTGGTTAGAAGGTTGATAATCTATTTTTTCAATCTGAATATTTTGTCCCTGTAGAAGAGAACGTGCTTCAAGCAGTTCAAGTCCTACAAGGTTAGGAACTTCTTGTCCTTCTCCATTATTTACCCATATTTGTACAGTTCTGTTTACTTTTACTTCTTTTCCTGCTAATGGGAACTGTATAAACACCGTATCAAGAGGAACTTTTTCAGTTTTAGAGTTAATGATTTTTACTTTAAGTCCTGCTTCCTTTAAGTATTTCAGCGCATCTTTTTCGTGAAGATTTACGACATTGGGTATAATTGTATGTCTATTATTGAAAAAATGTCTGAAAAATACTTCTTTTCCTATAGTTCCGATAACTATCAGACATACTAATGTAATTATTGTTTTTATAATATTGAATTTAAATTTTTTTGCCATTTTAGCACCTCTTCGCCCATTTTTTAAATTTTAATGTTTGTAATATATGATAACATAAATAAGACTAAAAGACAATAATTATAAAGTTTCTGAATTTTTTAGAATATTTCCGACATTGAAGTAAAATTTATTTATATGAAATTTTTTTACATAATTAGAAAAATATTTCTTGACTTGGAGTTTACTCTAGGTAGTATAATAAGTTATAATTTTGTAATAAAATTTAATTATGCTAATATTTCTAACTTTAAAAAAAATTATAAAAATTGATTTGTAAAAGTCGGAATTTTTCAAAATTCAAAATAAATAATCCAAAATTTAAGCGAGATGAAAAATGACTATTAAAGAAATAAGTGAAAAATTCAACATTTCTCGGGATACTTTACAGTATTATGAAAAAGTGGAAATAATACCTCCTGTTATCAGAATATCCGGAAGTATAGGAAATTAAAGGGAGGAAGATCCGTATTGGGTAAAATGTGCTGTGTATACCGGAAATGCGAGGGTTTAAATAGAAGATATTATGAAATATCTTAAAACAGTTTTAGGAAGGAAATTTCATTATAGCTGAACAGCTTGAATTGTTAAAAGAGCAGCAGGGAAGATTGTTGGAACAGAAAAAGGAAATTGATGGTATATTTTCAAAAATAGAGGAAAAAAATTTAAAAATATGAAAGAATGTTTAGTATTTAGCAAATAATATAAAATTAAGGAGAAGTGATATTATGAAATATGTAACTTTGAATAATGGAGTAAAAATGCCTATATTGGGATTTGGAGTTTTTCAGATACCTGACGGGAAAGAATGTGAAGAAGCAGTTTTAAATGCTATAAATGCAGGATACCGTTTGATTGATACTGCTGCGGCATACCAAAACGAAGAAGCTGTGGGAAGGGCGATAAAAAGAAGCGGGATACCAAGAGAAGAGTTTTTCATTACTACAAAACTTTGGATAAATTCAGCTACTTATGAAAAAACTAAAATAGCTTTTGAAAAATCTCTTGACAGACTGGATCTTGACTATATCGACCTTTACTTGATACATCAGCCTTATAATGATGTTTATGGAGCGTGGAGAGCTATGACTGAACTTTATAAAGCCGGGAAAATAAAGGCAATCGGAGTGAGCAACTTTTATTCTGACAGACTGGTGGACTTTATTTTGAATAATGAAATTATTCCGGCAATAAATCAGATCGAAACGCATCCGTTCAATCAGAAAGCAGAAGAACAGGAAATAATGAAGGAATACGGTGTGCAGTTAGAATCATGGGGACCTTTTGCTGAAGGAAAGAATAACTTATTTACAAACGAAGTATTAGCAGAAATAGGTAAAAAGTATAATAAATCTGTGGCTCAAGTTGTATTGAGGTGGTTAATTCAGAGGGAAATAGTAGTTATTCCTAAATCAGTGAAAAAAGAAAGAATAGAAGAAAATTTTAATGTATTTGATTTTGAATTGACCAGTAAAGATATTGAGAAAATAAAAGAACTGGATAAAAAAGAGAGTTTATTTTTATCTCATACTGATTATGAAACCGTAAAAAGATTAAATGGATTTGAAGTGGAGTAAAAGGAATTTTTTATCTGTGAGGTCTTATTTTCGACTTCGCACACCTACTACGGATTGAAAAGTTTTTAAAAAAATATTGAATATCAGAAAAAATTGGAAGTAATAAAATTATTAAGTGATTTGAGTTTTGGAAAGATTTTTTGTTTAACTGTTTTATAAAAAGGCCCGGAAAAATAGTTTATATCATTTTTTTAAAAGATACAGGCAACAAAAATATGAAGATGAACAATAAAATTTTTATTATTTTTTTACTTGAAAAAATCTTTTAATCATTTCATAATTTCTTTTTTTAGTATCTTGAACAAAAACAAAAAAAGTGTTATAATTCTCAAAATATACAATAATTTAATATTTTATACAAAATTATTTGGAAAATATTTTGAAGAAACGGAGTTATTAAGAATGAAAAAGGATTGGGAATTTGGTATTGCTACTCAATTAGTTACAAAAGAAGCGATTGCTAACAGAATTAGAGAATTGGGAAAAGAAATTACAAATGATTTTAAAGATGATGAAGCTCCTCTAATTGTAGTCGGTTTGTTAAAAGGTTCTATAATTTTTATGGCTGATTTAGTCAGAGAAATTAAGCTACCTTTAGTAATGGATTTTATGGAAGTTTCAAGTTATGGAAACGGCTTTGAAACGACAAGAGAAGTTAAAATATTAAAAGATTTGGAAAATTCAGTTCAAGGAAAAAATGTGCTTGTAATTGAAGATATAATCGATTCAGGACTTACTTTGAAAAAAGTATTGAAACTACTTGGAGGACGTGGGCCAAAAAAGGTTTCTTTGTGTACGCTATTGGATAAAAAAGAGAGAAGAGAAGTGGAAATAGATGTTCAGTATGTAGGATTTGAAATTCCTAATGAGTTTGTCCTCGGATATGGACTTGATTTTAAGGAAGAATATAGAAATATTCCTTATGTTGCACTTGCATCTGAAGAGCTGTATAAATAACAGGAGAAAAATTTGGGAAAAATTGAGAAAAAAAATAAAAAAGAAAATTACAATATGAAAAAAAAATATGGACAAAATTTTTTAAGTGACGATGAATTGTTGAATAAAATATTCGAAATAGTATCCATAGGAAAAAATGATGAAGTAATTGAAATCGGTCCGGGACTTGGTTTTCTCACTGAAACTTTAATCGAAAAAGCAAAGTATATAACTGCTTTTGAAATAGATGATGATTTGATACCCATTTTAAATAAAAAATTTAAAAATAAAAAAAATTTTTTGTTGGTTCATGAAGATTTTATGGAGGCAAATCTTGAAAAGTTTCTTGAGAATAAAGAAAACGTAAAAGTAGTTGCAAATATACCTTATTATATAACTTCGCCAATTATAAACAAACTCCTTAAATTCAGAAAAAATATATCTGAGATTTATCTTATGGTACAAAAGGAAGTTGCTGAAAGAATAACATCGGAACCCCGAAGTAAAAATATGAGTTTACTTACTCACGGGGTACAGTTTTATGCAGAAACGGAATATCTTTTTACAGTTCCGAAGGAAAAATTTGATCCGGTTCCTAAAGTGGATTCGGCATTTTTAAGAATTGCCGTACTGAAAGATGAAAAATATGAAAAACAGATATCTGAAGAAGAGTATTTTAAATATTTGAAGATTTCTTTTTCAAATAAAAGAAAAAGTATTGGAAATAATTTGATGGAGTTGGGATTTTCAAAAGAAACTACGGGAAATATACTTGAAAAATTAGGAAAAACAAAACTTGCAAGAACAGAGGAATTTTCAGTACAGGAATTTATTGATTTTGTGAAAATTTTAAAAGATAAGAAAAAGTGGGAGAATAAAAATTGAAAAGTTGGGAATATATAATTCAGACAAAAAAAGAACATATTGATTTCATAAATAAAATAGTGGAAGCATATGAAGGAACAGGAAATGTAAGAACACTTGATAACAGGAACGGACTTATAAAAATTATTACGAATTTATATTTACTCGATGATATGGATAATATAATAGAGAGATTGAGAAAAAAAAATATTTTTATAGAAGTAATGGAAAAAAGAGAATGGTTAGGTATACTTTAAAATCAGTATATACATGAATATTAGTGAAGTATTTATAATCATTTTAAATATCAAAAATGCTGTAGAATCAGCATTATAATATGATATGGCGGTCGGTTATGTTGAAAAATGATAAAATGTTGAAAAATATATGGACTAAATAAAGTAAAAAATAAAATATAACATATAATGTAGGAGATTAACGATGAGCAAATATTTTGAAACGGTAAATTTCTGGCTTGAAAATTTGTTGGATTCAAACGGAAATTATACAATTGAAAGTAATGAAAAAGGAAAGTTTGTTGATATTACAATTAATGTAATAAAAGAAGATGTCGGGAAAATAATCGGAAAAAACGGAAGAATAATAAGTTCATTAAGAGTTCTCATTTCTTCAATTGCCAAAAAAGAGAAAAAAATTGTAAAAATTGAAGTTAAGGAGATGTAGACAATTTAAATGAAAAAAAGTTTTAATGTAAGAACATACTATTATGATACAGATCATATGGGAGTTGTATACCATGCAAATTATTTAAAGTGGATGGAAATAGCAAGAACGGAATATTTTCGGGATGTGCTTCCATATAAGGAAATAGAAGATATGGGAATTATGATGCCGGTAAAGTCTTTAAATATTGAATATATAAATTCAATCGGATATGATGAAGATGTGGAAATAATTATTGAACTTAAGGAAATCACAAGTATAAAAATAAGATTTTTTTATGAAATCTACGGGAAAGATAAGGTATTAAAAGCCACTGCGGAAACATTGAATGTAACAATAGACAGGGAAGGAAAGCTTAAAAGACTTCCTAAGGATATTTTAAATATATTAAAAGGTTAAAAATGAATATTCTTGAAAAATGTACTGAAGTAATCTTTGTAAATGAAGTTATTTTAGTATATTTTTATAATGTATTTATAAGAGAAATTAATATAATAATATGATAAAATAAATAAAAAGTCGAAATACATAATTTATTTGACTGAATAACATTGAAAGGAATTATCAATTATGAAAATAGTAATTGGGAATGATCATGCAGGTGTAGATTTGAAAACAAAAATTGTTGAATTTTTAAGAAAAAAAGGACATGAAGTTATAAATATAGGAACTGATACTCTTGACTCAATTGATTATCCTGATATAGCAAAAGAAGTATCTCAAAAAATCATAAACAGAGAAGCCGAATATGGAGTGCTTATATGTGGGACAGGAATAGGAATTTCCATTTCTGCAAATAAAATAAAAGGTATAAGGGCAGCTCTTGCACACAACGAATTTACAGCAAGACTGTCAAGACTTCACAACAATGCTAACATTATAGCTTTGGGAGCAAGAGTAATAGGAGATGAATTGGCAACATCATGTGTTGATACATTTATCAATACTGATTTTGAAGGTGGAAGACATGCAAAAAGAGTGGGTAAAATAGAAAACGGCAGCTATTAGTAAAAAGTGAAAGGAGAGGTAGAATGTCAACAATATTCAAAAAAATTATAGATAAAGAAATACCGGCTAATATAGTATATGAAGATGAAGAATTTTTAGCGTTTCATGATATTAACCCGGCTGCTAAAATACACGTTCTTGTTATACCGAAAAAGGAAATAAAGAATCTTGACGATGCTTCTGAAAAAGATTTGGAACTTTTGGGCAAACTTCAGCTTACGGTAGCTAAAGTTGCGAGAATTCTTGAAATAGCCGAAGAAGGATATAGAGTTGTCACAAATATAAATAAAAACGGCGGACAGGAAATTTATCATATTCATTACCATATACTTGGCGGTGAACCGTTGGGTATGATAGTCAAATAATTTTAATAATAGAAATATAGGAAATCTGATAAAACTATTTCAAATATTTTCCTTTTGAACAATAATAATTAAAGACAGTTATATTTTTAAGAAGTATATCGAAAGGAGGGATATTACAGAATAAATGAAAAATGGTGTAGTAGCGAGTCCGGATAATAAATTTTACAAATTATTAAAAAAATTGGATAAGAAAAAATATCGAGATGAAAATAATATTTTTAAAACTGAAGGTGAAAAATTTTTAAATGAAAATATAAATTTCAATAAAATAATTATAAAAGAATCGAAATATGATTATTTTATTGAAAAATATGGAATTGATAAATACAGTAATGTAACTGTACTAAAAGATAATTTATTTGATGAAATTTCAGATCAGGAAAATAGCCAGGGAATAGTTTTTCTTTACTCAAGAAACCTCAATTCCATAGAAGATATTGATGGAGATGTTGTAGTACTTGACGATATTCAGGATCCGGGAAATCTTGGAACAATAATGAGAACAATGGAAGCTGCAAATTTCAAAAATCTTATATTAACAAAAGGGTCGGCAGATGTATACAATCCTAAAACAGTCAGAGCAACAATGGGAGGAATCTTTAATTTAAACATAATATACGAAACTCCTGAAAATATAATAGGATTTTTAAAAGAAAAAAATTATCTTATAATAACCACTGCTTTGCATAAAGATTCAATTTCTTATGAAAATATAAATCGGAAGTCAAAAAATGCATATATATTTGGGAATGAAGGAGGCGGTGTATCTGAATATTTCATAGAAAATTCAGATATAAAGTCGATAATTCCTATATATGGAAATATTGAATCACTGAATGTAAGTGTTGCAGCGGGGATATTTTTATATAAAATGAGAGAAAAACAGGAGGAAAAATGTTTAAAATAGGTTCCCATGTGGGAATGAGCGGAAAAGAAATGTTTTTAGGTTCAGTAAAAGAAGCAATTTCGTATGGAGCAAATACTTTTATGATATATACGGGAGCTCCTCAAAATACAAGGAGAAAACCCATAGAAGAATTGAATATAGAAGCAGGACTTAAATTAATGAAGGAAAATAATATTTCTGTTAATGATATTGTAGTTCATGCTCCTTACATAATAAATTTGGGAAATGCTGTAAAACCTGAAACTTTTGAGATAGCAGTACAATTTCTGAAAACAGAAATAGAAAGAACTGATGCCATAGGTGCACCGAGAATAGTTCTACATCCCGGAGCCCATGTAGGAGAAGGGCCTGATATAGGAATTGCAAAAATTATTGAGGGTTTAAATGAAGTTTTGACAAAGGAACAGAAAACAACAGTTGCCCTTGAAACTATGTCAGGAAAAGGAAGTGAATGCGGTAGAAGTTTTGAAGAAATTGCAAAAATAATAGATGGAGTAAAACTGAAGGATAAGCTTTCGGTATGTTTTGATACATGTCATGTAAATGATGCAGGATATGACATTGTAAATAATTTTGAGAGTGTTATGAAAGATTTTGACAGAATAGTCGGAATTGACAGGATTTCGGTTGTTCACTTAAATGACAGCAAAAATCCGAAAGGAGCAATGAAAGACAGACATCAGAATTTAGGATTCGGAACAATAGGGTTTGATGTTTTAAATAAAATTGCTCATTATGAAAAATTTAAAGGATTGCCTAAAATACTTGAGACTCCTTATGTAGCATTGACAGAAGAAAAAGGGGCAAAAACTGTACCACCTTATAAATTTGAAATAGAAATGCTCAAAAATGAAAAATTTGATAAAGATGTTTTGGAAAAAATAAAAAAACAATGAATAAAATAAAGTTAAAGGAGAAAAATTAAATGTCAGGTTATTTAGTAATAGGCTTAGGAAGATTTGGAAAAAGTGTTGCACGAACACTGTATAATTATAATAAGAGAGTGTTGGCAATTGATATAAATGAAGATATTGTACAGCAGATGACAGATGGAGGGATTGTAAATGAAGCGGTAATTCTTGATGCTTCAAATGAGCATGATTTGAAGAGAATTATAAATGATGATTTCGATACTGCATTTGTATGTATAGGTGAAAATATACAGGCAAGTATATTAGTAACTCTTGCATTGAAAGAACTTAAAGTAGAAACGGTCATTTGTAAGGCAAAAACGAGAATGCAGGGAAAAGTTCTCGAAAAAATAGGAGCTTCTTCCGTAATTTATCCTGAAGAGGATATGGGAGAAAAAATTGCCGTAAAAGTAATGCTGCCTAATATAACGGAACATTTTAAATTTTCCGAAGAATATGGAGGATTTGAGTTCAAAGCTCCTGAAAAATTTATCGGAAAAAATTTAATAGAACTTGATTTAAGAAATAAATATGAAATGAATATCATAGGAATAAAAAAAGAAAATGAAGATTCAAATTTTATTCCGAAACCTGTGACAATTATAGAAAAAAATGATACATTACTTGTAATAATAAATTATAATAAAATTTCAGTACTTGATAAATTAATAAATTAGAAATCGGAGAACTTTTTTACATGAAAAGAAATAAAGAAATATCACCATATGTCATAATCCTAACATCGTTTTTAGTTATGATATTTTTGGGCGGAATAGTTCTTTCACTGCCTCTATCTACTGTAGATGGAAAGGGAACCGGATTTATTGACGGTATTTTTACTGCAACTTCAGCTGTATGTGTGACGGGACTTACGATAAATGATGTAAGCAGCAGTTATAACTTATTTGGAAAAACTGTAATATTGATGCTTATACAGTTGGGAGCATTGGGATTTATAACATTTTCATCAATGTTTGTACTTCTTGTAACTAAAAAAATAAGTTATTACACAAAAAAGGTTGTTCAGGAAGATTTAAATACAGAAACTCTATTTGACATACAGAATTACATAAGAAAAGTGATGATAACCGTTTTTGGAATAGAATTTGTAGGAGCAGTTTTTTTGTTTTTTGAATTTATACAAAAATTTGAGTTTAAAAGAGCGGTTTATTACTCTTTATTTCATTCAATTTCGGCATTTTGCAATGCCGGTTTTTCACTTTTTCCGGATAGTCTTATGTCGTTTAAAGGAAGTGCTGTAATAAATATTTCCGTTCCTCTGCTTATTTTTTTCGGTGGAATAGGATTTGCAACACTAATGAATGTTTACAGATATTTTAGAGGAAAAGACAAACGACTTACTACAAATTCAAAAGTATCCATAAATATTTCCATTTTTCTTATAATAGCCGGAACGATTTTAATATTTTTTACTGAATATTCTAATAAACTTACAATGGGAAATTATACAATTTATGAAAAAATAGGAGCTTCATTTTTTCAAAGTGTATCTACAAGAACAGCGGGTTTTAATACAATATCATTATCTGAAATGAAAAGTTCGACAACATTTCTTTTTATTATTCTTATGTTTATAGGAGCTTCTCCGGGGTCAACGGGAGGAGGCATTAAAACTACCACAATAGGTCTTATTATACTAGGGATAAGGAATATAATAGATAATAGGGAATATCTGGAAATAAATGGAAGAAGAATTAATTGGCATAATTTTAATAAAGCTGTAGCAGTAATCACAATATCCCTTACGTATATTACAGTTATTCTTTTTGTAATGACTTCAATTGAAAAAAATATGAATTTTGAAAATTTACTTTTTGAAATAGTATCTGCATTTGGTACAGTGGGACTGACAAGAGGTATAACCCCTTTACTTTCTGATGTTTCTAAAATTTTTATAATATTGACAATGCTTATAGGTAGAGTAGGTCCTCTTACTATGACTTTAGTATTGATTTCGAAAAAACTTAAAAAAGGAAAATATAAATATCCTGAAGAGAACTTGCTCATAGGATAAAACTATGTTAAAAAATATATAAGTAATATAACAACAAATCTTAAAAATTTCTTTCTGAATTGCTTTTTAAAAAAGTTTAGGCTATAATTTAAATACAGTATAAAAATAATACAGAAATTTTTAGGAGGAAAAATGAAAAAACTATTATTATTTGCATCATTGGTTTTGAGTATCAACACTTTTTCTGCATATGTAAATTCAGCAACTACTTTTTCTAGTAAGGTGGATAAACAGTCAATGATAATACCGGCTTATAATTATCCTGACGGAGTTAATGATCAATATTGGAATTCCGTGACAGCTCTGGGAGGTTCTAAAGTTCCTTATGTAATTATAAATCCTGATAACGGTTCAGGAAATAACGCTGATCCAAATTATATAAGACAAATAGAAGCCAATAAAAATGCGGGTATAAAAAGTATAGGATATATTCGTACCAAATATAGAGGCAGATCGGTTGCCGAAGTTGTTGCTGAAGTTGATACTTATTTTAGATTATACGGAGAAAATAACATAAGCGGTTTTTTCTTTGATGAAATTAAAGTAGATGAAAACAGCAGTGTTGAATATATGGAATCCATTTATAATTATGTAAAAAGTAAATCAGCAGATAAACTTGTTATGGGAAATCCCGGAAGACAGATAAATGATAAGATGGCTCCGTATGCTGACATATTTGTGACAAGTGAAATAAGTGCCGATGAATATATAAACAGGTTTTCGGCTCCAAAATCAGAATTTGAGAATAATTCTGCAAATTCAAGACATATTATGCACATTGTTTATGGAGCAACTCCCGATCAGTATGAAACAATAGTCAAATTATCTCGTGAACGTAATGCAGGTTGGCTTATAATAACTGATGATACTCAACCTAATCCATATGACGGACTCCCTACAGATATAAACAAAATTGCAAAACTAATTAACAATTTAGGAGGTATTCCCAATCCTAATAATTCGGGAGGAGGTTTAGGCTCAATTCCGAAGACAGGAATTCCTCAAGGTGTTTTTGATAAAAAAAGTATAGCGATTCCAAGATCAAAAGTTGATCTTGACCTTGTAAAAAGTTCAAGAGGAACAATTTACAGAAATATGGAAAATATAAAAGAAGATGGAATTACTTTTGATACAGTGTATATCGGACAATTTGGAACAGATTTTAAAGAAAAAAACGGAAATGTAAAATATTCTTCTTCAAGTAACGGAATTCTCCTTTCAATATTTAAAGATTACGGGAAATTTAATTTAGGAGGAGGTTTTGGATATCAAAAATCAAAAGTCAGATATGGTGAAAAGTTTAGTGGAATAAAAGAAAATATAGATTCTTTCCAATTTCTATTTGGAGGAAAGTATAAAATAAATGAAAATATTGATTTATCAGGTGTAGTTACATACTCTGAAAACATTCACAAATATAGAAATGAAAATGGGAGAGTATTTATGGATGGAGCAAAATATAATTCAAAAATACTTGATGCTGATACGAGAATAGGATATAAATATATGTTTGAAAAAGGGTATATAAAGCCTTATTTAGGATTGGGAATTACAAGTGTAAGAGAAGGTGAAATTTCTAAACTCGGAATAAAAGGAACGTCAGCTACAGGACTAAACAGTATAATAGGATTATATGCACAGTTGAATTATGGAAATGCGGTTTTATTTGGAAATGTTGAATATGAACAGAGGCTGAGAAAAAAATCTTATCATAACAGAAGAGAATACAATGTATTATTTGATATAGCTCCGTTGGAATATAAAAGAGGAGTATTTAATGCAGGTCTGGGAATAGGATATAAATTGTCAGATATGTTAAATGTAATACTAAGCTATGAATTATCAGAAAGCAGAAATAACGTATTTAAATTAGGACTTGAAGCGGAATTTTAAAAAATGTTTACTATATCTGAAAATATTTATTTTTTATAAAAATGAAAAAAGTTTTTTTATCTAAGATAGAAAATATAAAAATTGCAAATTCGATATTTTCAATTTTTATAAAATTATAAAACAGTGTATTTTAATTTTTAAGAATATATAATATTAATAGTCAGGGAATTATTTTGATTTATGATATATTTCAAATAACCTATTATAATATTTTTTATATTTTAAAATATTAATATCTGAAATTTTAATTAAAGCAATATAGATTTTTAAATTAAAAGCCTAATTATTCATACTTTAGATAAAGTCAAGTATAAATAATCAGGCTGTTTTTAATTTGAAGTTTAGGATATTTAATTTATTCCGTCGGCTTAGTTAAGCTGAAAGTTTTTTCAATATCAATAATTATTGATGCAGCTTTTTTAGATAATACATCGAGAGATAGTGCATGGATATTATTTTCATTATCGGTAAATAACCATAAAATAGATGTCGTTTCATCTACTTCAGTTGAAACTTTATAAGCGTCAAATCCTGCAAACTTTATTCCTCTTTCAATCTGAAATTTATCTTCAGTCAAGGAATTGTCCTCTATAACGGACTGAATAAAAGACTGTAGTGCGGTATCCATAGTATTTTGTTCATTTATATCACCAAAATCAAAAAAACCGATTGTTGCTCCCGATTTAGAGTCGCTAAAAAATAAGCTTCCACTGTCTTTTTCCGTTTCCATCCAGTTCCCTTTTACAGTAACATAGCCTAAATTGTCTGTTCCTATTGTCATTGACTCTGCCTTATTACATGCTGTCAAAATAATCGCTACAAATAATATTCCAATAAATGTTAAATAGTTTTTCATTTTTTTCATACTGTTTTTCCTCCGAATTTTATTTTGTATATCTTTTTAAACCGTTGAAAGACTTTTTTACTATTTTTAAGTCAAAAGATAAGTTTGAATTTTATTATATCATAGTAAAGTTGTAAAATAAAGCTACTAAAAATATTTTTTATTCAAAATTATTTTTACTGTTCAAATTTCTCAATAGTATGGATAGGTTGATTTCCAGAAACTAATAAAATTTTTGTATAATAAATATTTGAAATTTTAATTATCAGGGTATACTATAATTAGTATAAGGAAAAAATGAATAAAGGGAGAGAATTATGCGTGCATTGAATTTACTTATAAAACCTTATTCAAGTGGCTGTAATTTAAATTGCAAATATTGTTTCTATTATGATGTTGCAGATAACAGAACAGTGAGAAATTATGGTCCAATGAAATTTGAAGTACTTGAAAAACTTGTTATGGAAGCTTTTGAATATGCGGATACTGTTATTAATTTTATGTTTCAAGGAGGAGAACCTACGTTAATCGGAACAAATTTTTATGAAAAATTTCATGAATATGTGGACAAATATAATAAAAAAAATATAAGAACGGAATTTTTTATACAAACTAACGGAACTTTGTTAAATAACGGATGGATGGAACTTTTTAGGAAATATAATTATCTCGTAGGAATTTCCTTAGACGGGTATGAAGAAATACATGATATTTTTAGAATAAACGGAAAAAATAAAGGAACGTTTAAAAAAGTTATGCAAGGTATAGAACATTTGAAAATATCAAAAGTGGAATTTAATATTCTTTGTGTAGTAAATAAGCTTGTAGCACAAAATGGTAAAAAAGTTTATAGATTTTTTAGGGAAAAAGGTTTTAGATATATGCAGTTTATTCCTTGTATTGATGATTTTGATAATAAAAAGGAAAAGGAATTCACATTAACGGCAAAAGACTACGGAAAATTTCTCAATGAGATATTTTTATTATGGTATGAGGATTTTATTGATGGAAATTTTATAAGCATAAGATATTTTGATAATTTAATAAGAATACTATTAGGGCAACCGCCTGAAGCCTGTGACATGATGGGATTTTGCAGTGTAAATGGAGTTATAGAATCAAACGGCGATGTTTATCCATGTGATTTTTATGTATTGGATGAATATAAATTAGGAAATATAACGGAAAATAAATTTGAAAATATACTGTTTAATGAAAAGGCCGTTGATTTTTATAAAACATCATTGAATATGAGTGAAAAATGTAAAAAATGTAAATATATAAAAATTTGTAGAAGTGGCTGCAGAAGATATAAAAATTTTGATGGAACTGAAAATAAGTATGAAAATAAATTTTGTGATGCATATATGGATTTCTTCAGGAAAAATTTGGAAAATTTGATAGAACTTGCTAAATTGACTTATAAAATAAGACAAGAGAGAACTATACAGTAAAATTGATTTAAAGATGGAAAGAAAAATTTATGATTAAGAGATTATTTTCCAATTAAAATAAAATTGTAACTGTTATTTTACTGATTTTATAAAAATATAAAGTTCATAATTTTAATTTATTTTTTTACTTTTATAAATAAAGTATATTTTTGGAAATCATAAAATATTGTTTTATTGCCCTTTATAAAGTAAATGCAAGACAGAATAACATTTTTTATATATGAAACAACTCAATTGAATATTTTATTTCATTATAAAGATTCGTGTTAAAAAGTAAAACTGGTATTAATCTATTGATTTAAAAAAAAATGAGTTATAATTTGAATAGAAAGTAAAAAAATAACTGTTTGGAAAAATAGAAATGAAAACTAAGTTATTCGTATTCTCATTGATAAATATAATCACTTTAATGTCATGCCGAGAGAAAATGGAAACTTAAAGAGGAAAAGTCACGAAATGTACTCTAAACTTTTTGAAAAATCATGTTTAAATGAAGAATGGAGCAGGAAATATGAAATATTTTACAGGGATTGATATAGGAGGAACAAATACTAAAATTGGAATATTAAATAAAAATGGAGAAATTTTAAATACCCGAAGTATAAAAACGGAATCTATAAAAGGACCTGAAAATACCATACGAAGAATATGGGAAACAGTAAAGGAAATGGCAGTTGAAAACTCAGTAAATATAGCAAATATGGAAGGTATAGGTGTAGGAATACCGGGTCCTGTAATAGATGAGTCCATTGTAAAAATAGCTGCAAATTTCTCATGGGGTAATGATTTTCCTGCTAAAAAAATGTTTGAAGAAATAACAGAAAAAAAAGTAAAAATAGCAAATGATGTTAAAGTGATAGCATTGGGAGAACAGCTTTATGGAGCAGGAAAAGGTTATAAAAGCAGTATAACAATTCCTATCGGAACAGGAATTGCGGCAGGAATAATAGTTGATGGGAAAATACTTTCAGGTTCTACGGGAGCCGGAGGTGAATTCGGTCATATTGTTATAAAAAAGAATGGGCATAAATGCGGGTGCGGGTTAAGAGGATGCCTTGAAACTTACTGTTCAGCCACAGGAATAGTAAGGGAAGGAAAAATTATTCTTGAAAATAATAAAAACAGTATATTGTTTCAGGTAACAAGAGGAGATTTAAATAAACTTGATTCATATTATATTTTCAGTGAAGCTAAAAAGGGAGACAAAACGGCAATAGAAATAGTGGATCATTTCTGTGATAATCTGGCTCATGGAATAGGAACTCTTCTTAATATAATAAATCCGGAAATAATAATTTTCGGAGGAGGAGTTTCAAAAGCAGGAGATATAATTATAAAAGGAGTTGAAAAACATCTTTATAAATATGCATTAAAAATGACAATAGATAATTTAAAATTTGCATTTGGACAACTTCAAGAAAATGCAGGGATAAAAGGTGCAGCGGCATTGATTATACAAGATATGGATGTTTAAAATTTCTGAATAGAAAAGTCATTATTAAAAATAGTAAAATATTATTATTTTTTTATTGATAATGACTTTTTTATTTGTCGAATATTATTCGAAGTTGTGAAAATATTTTAAGTTTTATGAAGTATAGTGGATTTCAATTTTTACGTTTTTCAATATATAGCAGTCTATTAATTTTTTATAAAAATATGCTATAATTTTATTGAAAATATATTTATATTATTTTTTAAAAATACAAATGTATAATGTAAAATTTTTATTCTAAAAAAAATAAAATGTTAAAAAATTAAGAATGCATAAAAAAAGAGAAATATTATGTCCGATACATTTGAAAATCTGGGAAAAGTACTAAATTCTAAAATATTAAAGAAAATTCCTGAAGAAAATCCTGATTCGTCAAAGGTTTTAAAAGAAAAAGTGTTTATATTTTTCAGATGTTCAGTTTTATATTAAGTACGGTTCAGGAATTAGAGATAAAACTACAAAACAAAAAGGAGAAAAAACCGGAAAATATGACTTAAAAAATATATAGAAAAGAATAAAATAAATGTAATTACACTTAAAATACTTGAAAACTTTAAGCTAAAAGCAATGAGTAATATGCTGAATGAAAAAGATTTTATTAGGAGATAAATTATGGAAAAATTAAAAAGAAGAATTTCAGTATTTGTTGTATTGCTTATGTTATATTCCGTGCACTTATTTTCGGTATTCCTATTTGCAGTTTTAATAAATATATGATTATATTGAGAAAAGTATTGAAAAAGAATTCTATATGGATTGTTACGAAAAGACGAATGACATTATCGTATCTTCTGAAAATGAAGAAGAGAATATTTATTTAAGAGGAGAAATATATGAAAATAATATATTAAAAGAAAAATTTATATTAAATAAAAAAGTTAAAGAATTTAAAAAAATATGATTCTTATTCAAAAAAAATGAGATTATCAAATACATAAATTACTTAAAATAAAAATAGATTCGGAATTAAAATAATAATTTACTATAAGGATAAAAATGGAGGACAGAGTTTGGACTTATCGCGTGGAGAGAGATTCTTTTTATCCCCACCGTATAATTTTAACTGTACCTTATTAGAGTTATTAAGTAAAAAAATTGACTGATTTCAGTCAATTTTTTATTTGATTTGTTTTAACAATGTAGTATAATAAAACATAAAATTATTATTAATAAGGAGAAAATCGTGAAATTATTTGATAATGAAAAAAATATGAAAATGGAAGATATAGAAAAAGAATATAAAAAAATAAGAAGTGACATAGAAAAGTATAATCATTATTATTATAATGAAGATAAATCTCTAATTTCAGATAGAGAATACGATGATTTAATGAAAAAGTTACAGAATATGGAAAAAAAATATCCTGAGTTAAAAGGTATAAATGTGGAACAATTTTTTCATAAAGAAAATATTAGTATAAGTCCTACAGAAAAAATAGGGGGTACAGCAGGAGAAAAATTTTCAAAAGTTTTACATAAAGTTCCGATGTTAAGTTTGTCCAATACGTATAACATTTCTGAAATAAAGGATTTTGACCAGAGAATAAGAAAAATAACAGGACTGGATAAAAAACTTGAGTATGTACTGGAGCTTAAACTTGACGGACTGAGTATCAGTTTGCTTTATGAAGATGGATTATTTAAAAAGGCGGTAACGAGAGGGGACGGTCAAATAGGAGAAGATGTTACGGAAAATGTAAAGGAAATAATGTCCGTTCCTAAAAAATTGACAGAGCCTGTAACATTGGAAATTAGGGGAGAAATAGTCTTGCCTATTTCCAATTTCAATAAAATCAATGAAATGAGAGAAGAAGCAGGAGAGGATGTATTTGCCAATCCGAGAAATGCTGCAGCAGGAACAATAAGACAGCTGGACAGCGGAATAGTAAAAGGCAGAGGTCTTGACTGTTATCTTTATTATCTTGTAAATCCTGAAAAATACGGAATAAATACTCATTATGAAAGTATAGGATTTATTGAAAAATTAGGTTTTAAAACTACAAAAGTATTTGAAAAATATAGTGATTTTGCTGAACTGGAACAAGCGATAAAAAAATGGGGAGAAGAAAGGGAAAAGCTTGATTATGAAACAGACGGACTTGTTATAAAAGTAAATGAGTTTTTATATTATGATGAACTGGGATATACTACAAAAAGTCCGAGATGGGCGATCGCTTATAAATTTCCTGCTGCTCAAGTAAAAACCAAACTGACAAATGTCACTTTTCAGGTAGGGAGGACAGGAGTTATTACACCTGTTGCCGAGCTTGAGCCGGTAACTTTATCAGGCTCGGTTGTAAAAAGAGCAAGTTTACATAATTTTGATGAAATAGAAAGAAAGGAAATAAAAATTGGAGATAATGTTATAATAGAAAAAGCGGCTGAAATAATACCTCAAGTAGTAAGTGTTGTATTTGACGACAGGACAGGAAATGAAAGAAAAATAGAAAAACCTGAAAACTGTCCTGTGTGTGGAACGATATTAATAAAAGAAGAGGGACAGGTTGCATTGAAATGTTTAAATCCTGTGTGTCCTGAAAAGGTAAAGAAAGAAATAGAATATTTTGTATCAAGAGATGCGATGAATATTTCAGGGCTTGGAGAAAAAATAGTTGAAAAGTTTATTGAACTTGGAAAAATAAAAACAGTCGTAGACATATATTCTCTGAAAAATTATCGAAAAGAACTTGAAAATCTTGAAAAAATGGGGGAAAAAAGTATAGATAACCTTATAAAAAATATAGAAGAAAGTAAAAACAGAGAATTTAGTAAAGTTCTTTATTCTTTAGGTATTCCTTTTGTAGGGAAATTTACTGCAAATTTACTGACTGAAACTTTTAAAACAATAGAAGATTTAAAAAATAAAGAAATGGAAGAATTACTTCAAGTAAAGGGAATAGGGGAAAAAGTTGCTCTTTCCGTACAAAGTTATCTTAAAAATGAAGATAATTGGAAAAAAATAATTCAACTCAAAAATATAGGATTAAATTTTGTTTCAAAAAATATTGAAGAAAATGAAATTGAAGATAATCCCATAAAAGGAAAAAAATTTTTAGCTACAGGAAAATTGAAAAAATATAAAAGAGAGGAAATAAAAAATATTATTTTAAAAAAAGGGGGAGATTATCTCTCAGGAGTTTCTAAAAATCTTGACTATCTTGTTATAGGCGAAAAAGCAGGAAGTAAACTTGAAAAAGCTCTTAAAATAGGAGTTAAAGTATTATCTGAAGATGAATTTGAAAAGGGGTTTTTAGATTGATTAACAGATTAATTTTAAGTGTATATACATTCAAATACAATTATACGAAAATATTAAGACAAAAAGAATATTAATTTGGTATTATTTTATAAAATCTAAGGGGTGGATTAATGTTTTATTGTAAAACTGTCAAACTTGGATTTTTTTATATTAAAATTAAAATATAACTATTTTATACAATGGTTACTAAAAATGATTTATATTTTATGAATGGACTATAGTAATATAGAGAATATTTACAAATATTTTCTGTGTATCAAAAGATACAAATAATTAAATTATGGTATTTTTACTTTAAAATTTAAAAAGATTTATTTTAAAAAAGATGAAAGTTTTTAAAAAAATATAATCAGAAAATCTTTATTACTTTAAAATATTCCGTGAATTAGGAAAAATTTAAAATAAAATATTGGAATATCGGATAAAACAATAAATAGTAAATAGGAAAAATGACTTGTTTTTTAACTTAATATATGTTTTAATTTTAATATATTATTGTCAGAGAGGAAGAGCAGAATGCATGGAAATATTAACATAGATGAGAGAAAGCGGAAAATAAATGCAAAAATGTCTAAAATAAAACATAAGATAGCCATTATGAGCGGGAAAGGAGGAGTCGGTAAGTCTACAGTATCGGTAAATCTGGGATATGGATTGTACATGAGAGGATATAAAGTAGGAATACTTGATGCTGATCTTCATGGACCGAACATACCTTTAATGTTTGGAAAAGAGGGAGTAAAACTTCCAAATCTTTCAACACCTTTGAAAGTAGCTGAAAATTTATCAGTTTCATCGTTGAGTTTTTTTGTACCTGATAATGATCCTATTATATGGAGAGGACCTCAAAAAATGGGGGCTATAATGGAAATGTTGGAAGGGATTGATTGGGGAGAAATTGATTTTTTAATTGTGGATCTTCCTCCGGGAACGGGGGATGAAACATTGACTATTGCACAGAATATAGGTCCTGAAGCTAAATCAATAGTAGTGACTACTCCTCAGAATGTTTCGCTACTTGATTCAAGAAGAACGGTAAAATTTTCACGACTTATAAATATGAAATTATTGGGAATTATTGAGAATATGAGCGGTTTTATATGCCCTGATTGTGGAAAAGAAGTTAATATATTTAAAAAAGGGGGAGCTGAAAAAATGGCTTCTGAAACAAAACAGAGTTTTTTAGGTTCAATCCCGATGGAAGTGTCAATCGTTGAAGCAGGAGATACAGGACTTCCATACATAGCTACTGATTCTATCGCAGCAAAAAAAATGAATGATATAATAAATAAAATTCTGGAACAGTTAAATATGTAATAAATATAATTAAGATGACTAATTGGAGATACATGAGTTTAAAATAAAATGAAATTGGAGGAACAAAATGAAAATATTAGTATGTAATAAAAACGAAAAATCAAGGTTGGTGGTCGGTCAGTTACTTAAAGAAATGAGTTTTAGTGTATTATTGGTTGATTCGGAAGAAAAATTAATAGAAGAAATGAAATCAGATTCGTTGGATTTAATCTTTTTGGATGTAGCATCATTTTCAAATTTTCCTAAAATGATGGAACGAATTATAAAAAATAAAAAAGACAGTTATATTTTGATTTCAATAAACAATGATGATAGATATTCTAAAACTGAAGCATTGTTGAATGGAGTGGATGATTATATTTATAATGATTTCAGACTGGAAGAACTTTCGGCAAAACTTAAGGCAATAGTAAGAATACTGACAAAAAAAATAAATAATGATGATTCTGAAGTTCTTTCAATCTATGATTTGACATTAAATCCTATTAATAGAGAAGTAATTAGAGCAGGAAAAGAAATTTTACTAACAAATAAAGAATTTTTATTGTTGGAATATTTCTTAAGAAATAAGAATAGAGTATTGACAAGAACTATGATTTCCGAAAAAATATGGGATATTGATTTTATAACTGAAAGCAATATTGTAGATGTATATATTAATTTTCTAAGAGCAAAGGTAGATAAAGGATTTGATAAGAAAATAATCAAAACTGTCAGAAGTGTAGGGTATATTGTAAAAGAATAATTAAAATTATTAAATAATATGTTGATTTTATGGAGTTTGTATGTTAAAATAAATCAGTTCAAAATTAAAAATTAATATATTATAGGGAGTGATTTAGATGTTCGAACAAGTAAAATTACCATATTCTTATGACGCATTAGAACCCAATATAGACACAAAAACAATGGAAATTCACTATACAAAGCATCATGCCGCTTACACAAATAACTTGAATGATGTGCTGAAAAACAAAGTACCTGAGTTTTTAAACAAGTCTATTGAAGAAATACTTGGGAATTTGGAAGCATTACCTGAGGATATCAGAGTAGCAGTGAGAAACAACGGTGGAGGTTACTATAATCATAATTTATTTTTTACTGTAATAGGTCCTAATGGTGGAGGAGAACCTACAGGAGAATTAGCTCAAAAAATAAATGAAACATTCGGAAGTTTTGAAGAGTTTAAAACTGAGTTTTCCAAAGCTGCTGCAACAAGATTCGGTTCAGGTTGGGCATGGCTTACAGTAAATAAAAAAGGAGAACTGAAAGTCAGATCAACTGCAAATCAGGATAATCCTTTAATGCCGGGAGCTACATGTGAATGTTCACACGGGACTCCTATTTTAGGAATAGATGTATGGGAACATGCATATTACCTACATTATCAAAACAGAAGACCTGATTACATAAATGCATTTTTCAATGTTATTGACTGGAATGAAGTAGCAAAAAGATATAATGAAGTGAAATAATAATTAGGAAATAAATAGAAAACGTCATCAAGGGTAATATCTGAAATGACGTTTTTTGTTTATGGAAAAATAAAAATATGAAAATAATTTTATATTTAAATAAAAAATTATGTATAGAGCAAAATTACCAGTTATATGCGGACTGTCTAATAAGTTAAAAATAATTTTCCAACTAGAAGTATTATATATTTTTAAAAACTAAAAGATATTATTTTTAATGATTTTATAAAAATATAAAATGTATAAGGTTTATGATTAAATATATTTTCATATCTTATGAGACAGTCTCAGTTTATAAAATAATTTTGATATGATTGAATTAAAAATATTAGAGTAAAGAGAACTTTGAAAAGTAAACAAATTTTTAAAAATATAAATGAATGAAAGTAACAGAAGAAGAGCTGATAAAATATTTTTGATTTTAAACATATACAAAATATATTGAGTTAATATATATATATATATTGAATATGAAAAAATAATGGAAATATGATATTATTCAATTACAAAGTAAAATCATATAATTTACTAAATAAATTTTAAAGGAGGAATTTATGAAGAAAAAGTGGTATAAAAAATGGTGAGGTATATTATGAATCATATTATTTCCTTGGCTTTTGTTTATAGTAATCTGGCAAAGCGGATTAACTAAAACAAAGAAAATTATTTCTACATGTTGTCTTGGAATGCTTATATTTTCATTTTTTATTTCATCATTATTAGAACCTACACCTGAACGGAAAATTACTGAGGAAAAGAAAAAACAGGAAGAACTAATAAAATTGGAAGAAGAAAGAAAAAAACAGAGGAATTACTTACTAAGCAAAATGAGGAAAGAAAACAAAAGAAATTGGAAGAGCAGCGACAAAGAGAATTGGCAGAAAAAGAAAGACAGGAAAGAGAAAAAGAAGAATATATGCATGCGGAACAGCCGGATTATATTACCATTTCTCGATATCCAAATGAATTTAAAAATAAAAAAGTAAGATTTTACGGTAAAGTTGCACAAATAATAGAACAAAATTATAATATCGTAGCCTTTAGAATGTATGTTACAAATAGATGTTATGAATATGACTGCAAATGGAATGATGATATTTATGTTATATTTAATAAAGATGATAGTATGAATATTTTAGGAAATGATGAATTAGAGATTGCAGGGGATTTTATGGGTATAGAAACTTATCAAACAATGTCTTGGCAGTAGGAGATCTATTCCTAAGGTACGGGTAAAGTATTTGAAACTTAATTAATTATAAATAAATTAAAGGAGATGATTTTAATGGGTTACATTAAGCCGGAAGAGGTACTTTCGCCGAAAGGGAGAGTAGGCAATATCAGAATTCTTGTAGAAAAAGAAGATTATTCAATTGTTCTTCTTGAATGGGACGGTGAAGATGTAATAGCTACAAGATGGAATACTACAAACGCTGAAAAAGATAATATCGGTACTCCGCAATCAAGAGGATTACCTACATGGTTTATTCTTCCTGCTGAAATTGCAATTCCTTACATAGAAAAATATGTAAAGGAAAGGGAATTAAAAGAAAAATTAATTGGATTTTTTAAATAAAAAATGAAAATTTTTAAAACAGATAAATAAACTTTATCTGTTTTATTTTTTATGTGAGAAAATAAAAATGATTTTAATCTTTAGTATGATAATAGAAAAAGAAATGAATATACAGAACAAATAAAATTATTTTAAAATATGATAAAGTCAAATATATATTCAATATAAAAAAGAAGGGAAACAAAATTGAAATATTCTTCTAAATCCCATAGGATGAATTTATGAAAAATATATTTTGGTTTACTTTGGTTAGAAGTTTTATTGATTATAAAGAGCTGTGTTAATAAATTATGATTTTAATTCAACTTTTGTATATAAAGTTTTTCAAGTTATTTAAAAATTAAAATTAAATTGCTTAATAAATACTTTTTTGCTATAATTAAAAAGTAAAAGAAAAATAGGAGGAAATGTAGAATGAAAATAGTAGTTTTCGATGCAAAACCCTATGATATCGAGTTTTTTGAAAAGTGGAACGAAAAATACGGGGCAAAGATAACATATTTTGAAGAAAAATTGAGCTTAAAAAATGTGATGCTTACCAAATATCAGGATGTAGTCTGTACTTTTGTAAATGACGATTTGAATGAAAAAGTAATAAATATTCTTTCTAAAAATGGGGTCAGAGCTATAGCAATAAGAGCTGCGGGATATAATAATGTAGATATAAAAGCTGCAACCGATAATAGAGTAACAGTATTCAGAGTTCCTGCATATTCACCGTATGCAGTAGCTGAGCATGCACTTGCTCTTTTGATGACTGTAAACAGAAAGATACATAAAGCTTATAATAGGACAAGAGACGGAAACTTCAGCTTAGTGGGTCTGACTGGAATGGATTTGAACGGGAAAACGGCAGGAATTGTCGGGACAGGAAAAATTGCGAGAATATTTATAAAAATACTGAACGGATTGGGAATGAACGTAATTGCTTATGACAAGTTTCCCAATGAACAGGCAGCAAAAGAGGAAAATTTCAGATATGTCGAACTCGATGAATTATTTGAAAAATCAGATGTTATTTCATTACACTGTCCCCTTACTCCTGAAACTAAACATATTGTAAATTATAAAAGTATACAAAAAATGAAAGACGGAGTAATAATTATAAATACTGCAAGAGGAGCATTAATTGATACTAGCATACTTGTGGAAGCTTTAAAGGATAAAAAAATAGGAGGAGCGGGGTTAGATGTATATGAAGATGAAAAAGATTATTTTTTTGCAGATAAATCGGCAAATATTCTTGAAGATGATGTACTGGCAAGATTGTTGTCATTTAATAATGTAATAATAACATCTCATCAGGCGTTTCTTACTAACGAAGCATTGAACAATATAGTAGAAACTACATTTGAAAATATACTCAAATTTGCTAAAAAAGACATTTTACAAAATGAAGTATGGTATGATGAAAAAAGTAATAAAATTATTGAAGGTCTAAGAAAAAATTAAATATAAAATAAAAAAGGAGTTGTCTTGAATACGTTTTTATTGTCATTTTTATACTCTGATTATCTCGAATTTTTGTAAACAGGTTAATTTAAGATATCGCAGAATAAAAAAGAATAATTTTCTGTTTTAAGACAACTTTTTTATAATAAAAGAGGTTAAAATATATGGATTTATTTGAAATAAAAAAGATAAATGAACAGAACAATATGGAAATTCAAGAAATCAGGAGGCATCTTTGACCTTGATGTATTAAATGAAAAAATAGAAAAACTCGAAAAAAAAACATTTGAACCTGAATTCTGGAATAGTGAAAATAGTCAGGAAATATTGAAAGAACTTAATATTTTAAAAAAACTGATTGAAGAATATGAAAAAATAAACGGAATACATGAAGACATATTAATGTTAATAGAATTTGTCGAAATGGGGGATGATTCATTTGAACCTGAATTGGAAGTTAAAATCAGTCAGATAGAAAAAGAAATAAAAAACTTTAAAATAAAACTGCTTCTTGATGAAAAATATGATAGAAATAACACGATATTAACTATAAATTCAGGCGCAGGAGGGACTGAAGCCTGTGACTGGACGGAAATGCTTTACAGAATGTATGACAGATGGTCTAACCAGAACGGTTTCAAAGTAGAGATATTGGATTCACTTTCAGGTGAAGAGGCAGGAATAAAAAGTATAACTCTTAACATAAAAGGAGATTATGCTTACGGTTATCTCAAAGGTGAAAAAGGAGTTCACAGACTTGTAAGGATCTCACCTTTTGATTCTAACGGGAAAAGACATACATCATTTGCTGCAGTAAATGTCGTTCCTGAAATAGAAGATGATGTGGAAATAAATATAAAATCTGAAGATTTGAAAATAGACACATATAGAGCGAGCGGAGCAGGAGGACAGCATATAAATACTACGGATTCTGCAGTTAGGATAACACATATTCCTACAAATACGGTTGTTACATGTCAGAAAGAACGTTCTCAAATAAAAAACAGAGAAACAGCTTTAAAAATCTTAAAATCCAGATTATTTGAGATGGAGCTTGAAAAAAGAGAAAAAGAAATGGAAAATATAAAAGGAACCGAAACAAAAATTGAATGGGGAAGTCAGATAAGATCCTATGTATTTCAGCCATATAAAATGGTTAAAGATCATAGGACAAAAGCTGAAGAAGGAAATGCGGATAAAGTTATGAACGGGGATATAAGTAATTTTATAAATGAATATTTGAAATATATAAAAAGTTGACGGAAAAAGAAGAAAATTCAAAGTTAAAACCAGTAGTATAAAATGAAAGAAAGGAGATGTATGGAAATTATATAATTTATTTTATATTTTTATCATACTTTAAATTGAGATGACGGATATAGAAATTGCTCAAAAGGCAAAATTAGAAAAAATAAACGTTATTGCGGGGAAAATAGGACTTACTGAAGAGGATTATGAACTTTATGGAAAGTATAAAGCAAAAGTAAGCCTTAGTGTATTGGAAAAAAATTCAGATAAAAAAGACGGCAAGCTTATACTTGTAACAGCTATTACACCGACACCTCCGGGAGAAGGGAAATCAACAGTCACAGTAGGATTAACTCAGGCATTGAATAAGTTCGGTTATAATTCCGTTGCAGCATTGAGAGAACCTTCCTTAGGTCCTGTATTCGGAATAAAAGGAGGAGCTACAGGAGGAGGAATGTCTCAAGTGGTACCTATGGAAGATATAAATCTTCATTTTACAGGAGACCTGCACGCTATTTCAACTGCTCATAACTTAATTTCAGCATGTATTGACAATCATCTTTCACACGGTAACAAGCTTGATATAGATGTAAATAATATTACATGGAAGCGTGTACTTGATATGAATGACAGAGCATTGAGAAATATTGTAATAGGTATGGGTGGAAAACTGAATGGAATTACACGGGAATCATCATTTCAAATAACTGTCGCTTCAGAAATAATGGCAATATTTTGCCTTGCTGAATCTATTACTGATTTGAAAAATAAGATAGGTGAAATTGTATTCGGTTATAATAGAAAAGGTGAAATGCTTAAAGTAAAACAATTGAAAATTGAAGGTGCGGCAACAGCATTGTTAAAGGAAGCTATAAAGCCCAATTTGGTACAAACATTGGAAAATACTCCTGTGTTTATTCACGGAGGTCCTTTTGCAAATATTGCTCACGGATGTAATTCGATCTTGGCAACGAAGATGGCTCTAAAACTGTCAGACTATGTAGTAACTGAAGCAGGATTTGCCGCTGATTTGGGAGCGGAAAAATTTCTTGATATTAAAGCAAGAAAAGCCGGACTGAAGCCCGACACAATAGTACTTGTAGCAACTGTAAGAGCATTAAAACATCATGGAGGAGATACAGAGCTGAAAAGTGAAAACATAGAAATGTTAAAAAAAGGAATGTCAAATCTTGAAAAACATATTGAAAATATGCAAAAATATAATGTTTCTGTTGTAGTGGCAATAAATAAATTTAT
Source organism: Leptotrichia sp. OH3620_COT-345 (assembly GCF_003932895.1). NCBI lineage: Bacteria > Fusobacteriati > Fusobacteriota > Fusobacteriia > Fusobacteriales > Leptotrichiaceae > Leptotrichia > Leptotrichia sp. OH3620_COT-345. The sequence goes on from NZ_RQYW01000009.1 coordinate 59,081, forward strand.
AACGGACACAGATAATGAAATCAAAGAAATTGAAAAATTCTGTAATGAAAAAGGTGTAAAGGTGGCACTTTGTGAAATTTGGGAAAAAGGAGGAGTAGGAGGAGAAAAATTAGTTGAAAAAGTAATAGAAGCTATTAAAGAAAATGAAAAGTCCCCAAAAAAATTTGCTCCTTTGTATGATGAAAAATTACCTATTAAAGATAAAATTGAAATAATATGCCGTGAAATTTATGGAGCCGACAATGTGAAATTTATGCCTAAAGCATTGAATAATATAAAGAAATATGTGGAAAATGGATATGATAAATTACCCGTATGTATATCAAAAACACAGAAATCATTGTCAGATAATCCAAATTTACTTGGAAGACCTATAGGTTTTGAAGTTATGGTAAATGAAGTAAGATTATCAGCAGGAGCGGGATTTTTAGTAGTTATGGCAGGAGAAATAATAGATATGCCGGGACTTCCGAAAAAACCCGCAGCAGAATTAATAGATATAAATGAAAATGGGGTAATTACAGGATTATTTTAAAAAGTAATAAATGAACGGTATTGAAAAATATCAAAAAATTGAGTGAGGGTAAGATTGTTAAAAAATATATAATCAGATGATTTTATAAATTTTTTAGATGAAGAAAGGTTTAAATTATGAAAAAATATGATTTTGAAACAGTAGTAAACAGAAAAAATGTAGGTTCGTATAAGTGGGATCAGATGTATGAAAGTTATCCGGAATTGGAAGATGGAATAGTACCTTTTTCGGTAGCTGATATGGAGCTGAAAATTGCTCCTGAAATAAGAGAAGGACTAAAAAAGTACATAGATGAAATGATATTGGGATATACAGGTCCTTATACGGATTATTATGATGCTGTAATAAATTGGATGAAGAAAAAACATAATTTTGATGTGAAAAAGGAATGGATATCCTGTTCACCGGGAGTAGTTTCCGCAATATATGATTGTGTCAAGTCATATACTGAAGAGAATGACGGTGTCATAGTTTTTACACCTATGTATTATCCTTTTTATAATGCTATAAAAGTAAATAACAGAAAAATCATTGATTGCGGATTAATTGAAAATAAGGGTCATTACATGATAGATTTCACAAAATTTGAAGAACTTGCAGCAGAAAAGGATAACAAATTGGTTATCTGGTGTAGCCCTCATAATCCCGTAGGTCGAGTATGGACCAAGAAAGAGTTGGAAAAAGTGGCGGAAATAGCTTTGAAACATAATTTAATTATAGTATCTGATGAAATTCATTTTGATATTATAATGGATGGCTATAAACATACTGTGTTTCAAACGCTTTCAGAAGAAGTAGCTGATATAACTGTAACATGTACTGCTCCTACAAAGACATTTAATCTAGCCGGAGTAGGTATTTCGAATATAATAATAAAAAATGAAAAACTGAGAAAAAAATTTAGAAAAAGTCAAGAAAAATCTTCTGTCCATATTTTTTCTCCTTTACCTTATAAAGCATGCGAGTTGGCATATAATGATTCAGAACAATGGCTTTCGGAAATGTTGGAATTAATTAACAATAATCAGAAAACTGTAAATAAATTTTTTGAAGAGAAATTTGATGGATTAAGAGCTCCTTTAATAGAGGGAACATATTTACAATGGCTGGATTTTAGAAAATTGGGACTGGATAATGAAAAACTGAAAAAATTTATGAATGAAAAAGCGAAGTTATTTTTTAGTGAGGGATATACTTTCGGAGAAAATGGAAGCGGTTTTGAAAGGATAAATCTGGCAATTCCTGTTCATATTTTGGAAGAAGCACTGGAAAGATTGTACGAAGCAATAAAAAAAGAGTTTCCTGAATTTTGCAAATAAATAATAATATTATAAAAGCCTCGTGAATATTTATGAAAAGTTCAGGAGGTTTTTTTATAATCTGATTAATATTTTTAAAGTTTGACATTTTTAAAGGGAGCTGTTATTATAGTGTTAATTTTAAAAAATGGGGATATATTTATGAATAGAAAAAATGAAAATGAATATGGTTTTAATTTTGAAACTGTAGTTTTAAGAGTAAAAAATATAAAAAAAATGAAAGATTTTTATTTGAAATTACTGAAAATGGATATTTTGAAAGAAAACAGGGAAAAAGAGAAAGAAACTGTAGTATTAGGGGTAAATAAAAGGGAAATAATAAAACTTGTTTCATACGGAAATGAAAATATAAAAGAGAATAACGAAATAAATGTATACCATGTGGCTTATTTATTGCCATCAAGGAAAGATTTAGGAAATTTTTTGAAAAACTGTATAAAGGAAAATATAAAAATTGACGGAACGGGAGATCATAGCGTAAGTGAAGCTATATACCTGACTGATCCTGAGGCTAACGGAATAGAAGTTTATGCTGACAGAGACAGTAATACATGGAAATGGGATAGAAACTATGTTATAATGGGAACAACAGCGGTTAATATAAAAGAATTACTAGAAATTTCCCAAGAAATATCGGAGTTTAAAATTCCTGAAAATACAAAAATAGGACATATTCATATGGAAACTTCAGATCTTGAAAAAGAAAAAAATTTTTATATGGAAAAATTTGGAATGGAGATAGTTTCCTGTATACCCGGAGCATATTTTGTATCCATAAATAAATATCATCATCATTTCGGTATAAACCGATGGAATAGTAAAAGGAAAATTATTAAAAAGGAAAATTCTACGGGAATTGAAGAAATTTATATTAGTGTAAATAGGGAAATTTATGATAAAGTGTTTCTGGAATCTGGAAAATTTGAAATAAAAACGCCTAACGGAATAAAACTGATAATTCATCTCAATGAAAAATAATTGCAGATTATATAAAGAAGGAGGTTATTTATGAAAAAAACGGGAGAAATACTTGAAGAATATTTAAAGAAAAAGATGACTCAGACTGATTTAGCTAAAATAATAGAAGTGTCTCCTCAATATATTAATAATATAATAAAAAACCTAAAAAGTCCTTCTGAAAATTTTTTGGAAAAGTTTTATAAAATATTTGATGTAAATGAAAAAGATAAAATAAAAATAAGTGAGTATGAAGAATTTAGGAAACTTCCCAAAAAATTTCAGGAAGAAATTCTTTTATTAAAAAAATCAGGAGAAAGAGAAAGTGAAGATGATGAAATAAATAATATGGAAAAAATTTCCATTTTAGGTAAATTTGATAGTGGAGGACTTTTCAGATATAGTGAAAATAGCGAATATCTTTTTTTTCCTAAACATGATACGAATAATGAACTTTTCGGAATAAGGATACAATGTATACACTATATTCCCGATTTTTATATAAATGATATTCTTATTTTTGAAAAAAATAATGACTATCGATTAAATGATTTACATGGAAAAATAGCACTTATAGAATATAAAGAAAAAATAGAAGTAAAAAAAATAGAATATATGGATGAAATCATCGTAGTAAAATCTTTAGGAAATAATGATAATATGATGCTACTGACAAAGGATAAACATTCATTGTTAAAAGTAAGAGGAACATTGAAATCTTGTTTTAGAATATTTTAAAAATTAATTCTTTAATCTTATATTTAATATTCCGAATATTATATGGAATAATTTTAAATCTAAGAGAAAAAATAAAAAATACTGAAATTGATGTCGTGATATAGGAAAGGATGGAATTTTATATTCAAGTTTTTCTGCATCTCATAGTTTATTATTTATGACTGCTAATATAGTTTGACTGAGGAATGAAACTTACTGTTTTGGAAAATTCAATAAAATATATTTGAAACAGTTAAATTTAAGACTGATAGAATTGATTTATACAAAATATGGAGTGATAAAAGATTAGTTTTTAAATTTGCAGGATTTTTTAAATGTTTTTTAAGAAATATATAGAGTTGACAAATATATAAAAATATAGTAAAATATCCCAGTAATTAAATTAGAAAGTAGAAACATTGTTTCTCACCTTTCCATCATGACATAATTATGTCATTAATATTAAAACTTTTATTTAGAAAAAAGTTCATTGATGAGTAAGGTATGTAGTTATTTTAAAATAATTTTGCATATTTAACTATATGCACATATTTTTACGTGACTATTGAACAAGGTTTCTTATATCTTGTTTTTTTATTGTATAAAAATTAGGAGGTGTTCTTTATAAAAGGAACTAATAAATCTGATGAACCGAGAATGAATGAAAGAATCAGAGCAAGAGAAATAAGAGTAATCGGAGAAGACGGAGAACAATTCGGAGTGCTGTCAGTTAATGAGGCAATGGTACTTGCAAATGAGAAAGGACTTGATTTAGTCGAAATATCTCCAAATGCTGCACCGCCTGTATGTAAAATTATGGACTATGGAAAATTCAAGTATGAGAAAACAAAAAAAGATAAGGAAAACAAAAAGAAACAAAAAAATGTCATAATCAAAGAAATACGAATTAAACCTCATATTGATGAGCATGACAAAGAAACAAAAATATCTCAGATTGAAAAATTCATAGCAAAGGAATATAAGGTGAAAGTGAGTTTAAGACTTACAGGTAGAGAAAAATTACATGCCGATTCTTCCATTAAAATTTTAGACGAGTTTGCAAATCATTTTGAAGAAACTGCAACTGTTGAAAAAAAGTACGGAAAAGAACAGGTACAGAAATTTATTATGTTATCACCTAAAAAGTAAAATAAGGAGGAAAAAAAATGCCAAAAATGAAAACACACAAAGGAACTAAAAAAAGGGTCAAAGTAACAGGAAGTGGAAAACTGGTTATTAAACATTCAGGAAAAAGTCATATTTTGACTAAAAAATCAAATAAAAGAAAGAAAAGATTAGGACAGGATGCGATAGTTCCAAAAGGTGCAGAAAGAAGAATTAAAAAGTTGTTAGCAGGACAAGAAGGAAGATAAACCGGGTATAAATAGTATAAGGAGGAAAGAAAATGCCAAGAGTAAAAACAGGAATAGTAAGAAGAAAAAAACATAAAAAAGTATTAAAAGAAGCAAAAGGATATAGAGGATCCGTAAAAACGAATTTTAAGAAAGCCAATGAAGCTGTAAAAAAAGCTATGGCTTATGCAACAGAGCATAGAAAACAGAAAAAGAGAAAAATGAGAGAATTGTGGATAATAAGAATAAATGCTGCAGCAAGGTTAAATGGAGTTTCATATTCTAAATTTATGAATGGACTGAAAAAAGCGGGAATAGAACTTGATAGAAAAGTATTAGCTGACTTAGCTTTAAACAATCCGTCAGATTTTGCAAAATTGGTAGAAAAAGTGAAATAAATATATTTGAGGTAATATTTGCATTTAAAGTATTACCTTTTTTATTTTATCTCATTGTCAAAGCGTAAGAATAAAAAAGTTTGATAAACATAGTTTATAAATATTTTTCTATCAAAATAAAATGTATTCAAAGTATTGAAAATTAAGGTTTTCAAATGAATATTTTTTATTGACATAAGCTACAAATCGTGATATTTTAATATTAAGAAAAGGAAGAGAAAATCAAAAATAATAATAAAGTAAATCTAAGGAGGAATTATTATGGCATTCGTGATAGAAAAAGAAACTTGTATAGCTTGTGGAGCATGTGAAGGTGTGTGTCCTGTGGAAGCTATTTCGGAAGCAGACGGTAAATATGAAATAGATGCAACTACATGTATTGATTGTGGGGCATGTGAAGGTGTATGTCCAGTAGAAGCTATATCTCAGGCTAGTTAAGAAGGATATTTAATTAATTCAGTATTTTGATTTTTTGGAGAGAAAATCGTGTATATCGAATATATAGAGAAGTTAAAAATGAGAGAAATTAATCTCTCATTTTTTATATATTCCGACTTGATTGTACAATAAATATATAAAGTAGTTATTACTGTTATATGATATTTTAAGTTGATTTAAAAAAATTTACTTAAAAATTAACGTAATATATTTTACAAAATAGTTGAATTTGTAAGAATATTTTGTAATTTTTTTCTAAAGGCAGAAAAAATTTATATGTTTTGTTATTTTATAAAATTAATAAAAACAGTATTTCATAATTTTAAAAATATGTATTATTTACATTTGGAAAATTACTAAAATTTTTACTTTTTAATGAGCTTAATAATAATTTATTTCATCATTTTCAGTATAAGCTTTTCTTGAGAATTTTTAATATATTCATTTATATCATTTCTTGAAATATCATTAGCAAGTATAATATAGTAATTGTCAATTTCATTATATATTTTAAATGGAGATTTTTCTATATCAAAATCAGATGAAACCCTTATATAGTAAGAACCTTTTATAGTATTAATATCTACCGCATTAAAAACTTTTGTAGAATTAAAGAAATAATCGGATTTTATATGAGTTCCGGTAGTTATTTTTACAATATCTGCAACTACTGCTGAAGCTGTAGGGTCCATTCCCGCTCCTTTACCGTAAAATAATGTTTCTCCTGTATACGAGCCTATTGTTTCTATAGCATTATATACATCATCAACTTTTGACAGAATTTCTAAATTCGGTACAAGAGTGGGCTCAACGGAAATCTGAACGGAACTTTCAGATAACAGTTTGGAATGGGCTATTAATTTAATCGTACAGTTGAGCTGATTTGCAGCAAAAATATCTATTGTATTTATTTCTCTAATTCCTGAAAGCTGCATATCTTTAAATTTTATTGAGCCTCCGTATGCGAGGGAAGCAAGTATGTTAATTTTATGTCCCGCATCTATTCCGTCAATATCATAACTCGGATCAGTTTCGGCGTATCCCTTGGCGGAAGCATTAGAAAGAGCTTCATTAAATGATAATTTGTCTATTTTCATTTTAGTAAGTATATAATTTGAAGTACCATTCATTATACCTCTTATTTCAGTGATTGTATTTGCTACAAGACTTTCCATTAATGGAGTTATAATAGGTATTCCTCCTCCCACGGCAGCTTCAAAAAGAAAAGAAACCTGATTTTCTTTTGCAATTCGGAATAATTCCACTCCATGTTTTGCAACAAGTGCTTTATTTGCGGTAACTACATTTTTTTTTGCTCTGAAAGCTTCTATAATAATATTTTTTGCAATAGTTTCTCCTCCGATAAGTTCCACTACAACATCAATTTCAGGGTCATTGATAATTACTTTATAATCATCTATGAGAACTGATCTGTCAAAATCAAATGAAAATTCCCTGTTAATATTGAGATCACAGGCATATTTCACTTCAATATCTGCAGTTGACTTTTCAAAAATATTACTTCTTTCTGTTGAAAGAACTTTCAACACTCCTTCACCTACAGTTCCTAATCCAATAATTCCTATTTTCATACTAAATTCTCCTAATCAATAATTTGTTTTATATGGATTTATGTTTCTATAAATTTTGCGTGTAAGGCTTTTACAGCTTTTTCAAGGTCGGCTTCTTTTATTATACAAGAGACATTAATTTCTGAACATGAAATCATATCTATATTAATACTGTTTTCAGCAAGGGTATCAAAAATTTCAGCTGTAGTTTCATAATGGGTTTTTAAACCTATGCCGATAACAGATACTTTAGCTACTTTATCTTCAAAGGAAACTCCTTCAGCTCCGATTTCTTTTTTGAGATTTTCTGAAATCTCAACAGCTTCTTTTAAATCTTCTGTTTTTACAGTATATGAAATATTGTTTAATTCTTTATTTATGCTGGAACTTTGTAATATAATATCGGTATTTATTTTTGATTTTGCCAGTGTTGAAAAGACTTTGGCAGCTATGCCCGGTTTGTCAGGTACTCCTGATAATGTTATTTTTCCTTCATTTTTAGACGAAGTGACCCCCACAATTTTTGCTTTTTCCATTAAATTTTCTCCTTCTTTTTCTTCTTTTACGATTGTTCCTGTAGAATTATCAAATGACGAACGCAAATGTATACTTATATCATATTTTGCAGCAATCTGTACGGATCTTGGATGAAGAACTTTTGCTCCTGAAACTGCAAGTTCAAGCATTTCTTGATAAGAAACGGTTTCTAATTTTTTTGGATTTTTAACTACTCTCGGATCGGCTGTGTAGACTCCATCGACATCTGTATAAATTTCCACTTCATCCGCATTCAGAGCAGCCCCAAGTGCAACAGCCGTGGTATCGGAACCACCTCTTCCCAAAGTGGTAATATCATTATTTTCGGTAATTCCCTGAAATCCTGCAAATACTACTACATTCCCCTCGGAAATCTTTTCTTCAATAATTTTAGTATCAATGTCCAGTATTTCAGCTTTAGTATAATCTCCTGTTGTCTTGAATTTCACTTGAAAAGCATTCAATGAAACAGCCTTTTCTCCCATAGAATGAATAGCGATAGCCAGTGAAGCTATTGAAATTTGTTCTCCTGAAGTAAGGAGCATATCAAGTTCTCTCTTATTTGGGGAAGAAGAAATTTCATATGCTCTTTTTATAAGTGAATCCGTCGTTCCGGCAGGTGCAGATACTACAACTATTACATTGTGTCCTTCTTTTCTGTATTTTACAATTCTTTTGGCAACTTTTTTAACACATTCAGCATCTGCAACTGAAGTTCCGCCGTACTTTTGAATGATTAAAGCCATCTTTTGTAATATATAACACTTATAGTAAATAAGTTATTATCTCTCTCCTTTTTTAAAATTTAGGTTATTAAGGACCTATGACCTTTAAGCTAATAAAGTTTTTTACTTTATTCTACATTATAATATACTATTTTAGCGTTTAATTCAATATTAAGAAGGGGATTATTTTATTAATAATGATATAAATTTCTTAATTAAAAATCTATTTTATTAATGATAAAGGTTAAAGTGAGCATTTTTAAGACTTTTGTAAAAATTAACAAAAAGAATGTTAAGTATATATAATAAATATAAATCAAAAAAAGGACTTTTAATTTTAAAAAAATGTGGTATAATAACTACAGAAACCAAAAGCAAGTGTAACAAAATATATAAATGTAGTTTGTAACAAGGTTGTTTGAGGTGTAAAATTTTAGGAGGTAGTACTTTGTTAGGTAAGGTAAAATGGTTTAACGACAAAAAAGGATTCGGATTTATTTCAGGGGAGGATGGAAATGATTATTTTCTTCATTTTTCAAAAATAAATAAAGACGGATTCAAATCAGTTAATGAAGGTGAAGAAGTAAGTTTTGATGTGGAAGACGGGCCAAAAGGACCTCAAGCAACAAACGTTGTTTCTCAGTAATAATTGATTTAAAAAATTAAATCGGAATATTCAATTAAGGATATTCCGATTTTTTATATAATATGACTTTATCTCAATTATACTTAAGATAGGAAATTTTATAAATTTTTTAATTTCAAAGCAGTTATAAATTAAAATTTTATTTAACGGAATAATTATTAAGTATAATATATTACATATTTCCATTCAATAATAAAAAGGTATAACAGCAGGAAAATATACTGTTTAGTAGAAAATGAGTAAAAAAATAAGTTTATATTCCTATTCAGTTTGCATTGAAAAAAATCATGGCTAAGAAATTTAGATACATCCAATGTTATTATTCAATTATTGTTTTTTATAAAACTATTCAGTTATATTTATATATACTTTATATAATTAATTTTGAGAATATAGCTCGGAAAGTCTTTTCTGCACATTTTCATCATTAATATAATCATCATATTCCATTTCTTTTTCGAGAATCCCGTTAGGTGTAATTTCTATAATTTTATTTGCCACAGTTTGAATAAATTCATGATCATGTGTAGTAAATAATACCGTTCCCGGAAAATTTATAAGAGATTTATTTAAAGAAGTAATAGCTTCAAGATCAAGATGATCTGTAGGATTATCAAGTAATAAGACATTTGAACCTGAAAGCATCATTCTTGAAAGCATGCATCTTACTTTTTCTCCTCCTGACAGAACTTTTGCTTTTTTCTTGGCTTCTTCTCCTGAAAAGAGCATTCTTCCTAAAAATCCTCTTACATATTCTTCATGTTGGTCTGAAGAAAACTGTCTTAACCAGTCTATAAGGGATAAATCTACATTTTCAAAATATTCGGAATTGTCTTTTGGAAAATAACTTTGTGAAGTTGTTATACCCCATTCGTAAACTCCTGAGTCAGGTTCCATTTCTCCTGACAGTACCTGGAAAAGAACTGTTTTGGCAATATCGTTATTTGATAGGATAACTACTTTATCTCCTGTATTTATAGTGAAAGAAATATTATCAAGTACTTTTTCTCCATCTACTGTTTTAGTGAGATTTTCGACTTTTAGTAAATTATTCCCCGCTTCTCTGTCAGGTTTAAATTCAATGTAAGGATATTTTCTGTTGGAGATTTGCATATCTTCAAATTGAAGTTTTTCCAACTGTTTTTTACGGCTTGTGGCTTGTTTGGATTTTGAAGCGTTCGCTGAAAATCTGGCTATGAAATCCTGAAGTTCTTTTTTCTTTTGTTCAAGTTTTTTATTTTGATTTCTAATAAGTTCCTGCATTAATTTATTTGACTCATACCAGAAATCATAGTTTCCGACAAACATTTTAATTTTTCCGTAATCAATATCGGCAATATGTGTACATACTTTATTCAAAAAGTGTCTATCGTGGGAAACTACAAGAACTGTAGTGTTTTCAAGTTCCATAAGAAAATCTTCCAACCATTTTACAGCTTTAAGATCGAGTCCATTTGTAGGCTCGTCTAATAACAGTATATCAGGATTTCCGAAAATAGCTTGGGCTAAAAGGACTTTAACTTTTTCAGGTTCTGTTAATTCTTTCATCAGTTTATGATGAAGTTCAGCCGGAATTCCTAACCCTATAAGAAATTTTTCAGCATTTGTTTCAGCTTCCCAACCATCAAGCTCGGCAAATTCTCCTTCAAGTTCTGCTGCGAGGATACCGTCTTCTTCACTAAATTCTTCTTTTGAATAAAGTTCATTTTTCTGTAACATAATATCATATAATTTTTGATGTCCCATCATTACTACATTTAATACTTCTTCATCTTCATATGCAAAATGGTCTTGTTTCAAAAATGACAGTCTTTTATTTTTATCAATGATCACTTCTCCTGAAGTGGAATCAGCTTCTCCTGTGAGTATTTTTAAAAATGTTGATTTTCCTGCACCGTTAGGACCGATTATCCCGTAACAGTTACCCGGTGTAAATTTGATGTCCACTTCGTCAAAAAGTTTTCTTCCTCCGAATTGGACTGATAGGTTACTTGTTGAAATCAAAAAACTTCCTCCTTTAATTATTATAATAAAATATTATATCAAAAAAAAGCTCAAATGACAAATACACGTTAAGAAAACAGAAAAAAATGGACTTGACAATTTTGATTAATAAGGTAAAATGAATATAGAAATATTTTGGAAATTCAAAGATTAAAAAGTAAGGAGAAGAATTATGAAAAAGAAATTTTTATGGTTGTTCATGATAATGGCAGCTTTGGTTTTAACAGCTTGTGGAGGTAAAGGAAGCGGAGCGACTTCGGATTCCAAAAATGCTGAAATAAAAGGAAAGGTAGTTATTTACACATCTATGTATGAAGACATAATAGATAATGTAAAAGGAAAATTGAAAAAAGAATTTCCTAATCTGGAAGTAGAATTTTTCCAAGGAGGAACGGGAACTCTTCAGTCTAAAGTTGCAGCTGAAATGCAGGCAAATAAACTGGGAGCTGATATACTTATGGTTGCAGAACCGTCTTATTCTTTAGAATTAAAAGAAAAAGGAGTATTACACTCCTATGTTTCTAAAAATGTTGAAAATCTCGCACTGGATTATGATAAAGAAGGATACTGGTATCCTGTACGTATACTTAATATGGTTTTAGCATATAATCCTGAAAAATATAAAAAAGAACAGGTAGCACAGTCTTTTGATGAATTTTCCAAAAGAGAGGATTTAAAAGGGAAAATCTCTATTCCCGATCCGCTGAAATCAGGTACGGCTTTAGCTGCAGTATCCGCTTTAACTGAAAAATACGGAGAAGCTTACTTTGAAACTTTGGCAAAGCAGAATCCTGTTGTAGAATCCGGTTCTGTTGCAGTTACAAAATTAGAAACAGGTGAAGCTGCACAAATAATGATATTAGAAGAATCCATTTTGAAAAAAAGAGAAGAAGAAAGCTCAGCTTTGGAGGTTATATATCCTACAGACGGAGTAATTTCCACTCCAAGTACAATTATGACAATAAAGGAAGAATTGTCGGCAAATAAAAATATAAAAGCGGCTGAAGCTCTTACAGACTGGTTTTTATCTCCTGTAGGACAGGAAGCTATTGTTGCGGGATGGATGCATTCAGTTTTAAAAAATCCTGAAAAAGCTCCTTATGATGCTAAAAATACTTCGGAAATTTTAAATTCTGTTATGAAAATAAACTGGGAAAACACATATCGTAATAGAGAACAGTTACGTAAAATTTTTGAAAAGCATGTAGTAAAATAGTAAAAATAGTACATAAAATTTTATTTTAGAAAAGAGAGAAAAAATGTCTAGTATAAAAAAACGGCACATAGATATAAAATGGATTGTGATACTGGGAATTGTTGCATTTTTATTTGTATTTGAGGTAGTTCCCTTATTTAATCTGTTAATAAGTTCCTTTTTTCCAAAAGGGACATTTTCACTGGAATCTTTTAAAAGAGTCTATACTTATGATTTAAACTGGACTGCATTGAAAAATACATTGATTACTTCGGGACTTACTACGATTTTCGGAGTTATGTTGGCTTTTCCCCTTGCATTTCTTGTGGGAAGGACTGATATGTACGGAAAGAAATTTTTTAGAACACTTTTTGTAGTTACATATATGGTTCCTCCTTATGTGGGTGCTATGGCATGGTTACGTTTACTAAATCCCAAAGCCGGAGTTTTAAATAAATTTCTTATGAATATTTTTCATTTACAGAAAGCTCCTTTTAACATTTATACCATTGCAGGAATGGTATGGGTTCTTACTTGTTTTTTCTATCCTTATGCTTTTATAACAATATCAAGAGCAATGGAAAAAATGGATCCCTCGTTGGAAGAAGCATCAAAAATATCAGGAGCCTCTCCGTTGAAAACATTAATGACAGTTACAGTTCCTATGATGACACCGAGTATAATTGCGGCAGGTCTTCTCGTATTTGTAGCTTCAGCATCTGTATTCGGGATTCCGTCAATAATAGGAGCACCGGGAAAAATCTACACTGTAACTACACGTATTATAGACTTTGTACATATAGGCTCTGAGGAAGGATTGAATGATGCAATGGCTTTAGCTGTATTTCTTATGTTAATAGCAAATGTAGTTTTGTATATTACGACATTTGTAATAGGAAAGCGTCAATTTATAACTATGAGTGGGAAATCTACAAGGCCTAATATAGTCGAACTTGGGAAATGGAGATTACCTGTAACTGCTATTGTTTCAATATTTTCATTTTTTGTAGTAATTTTGCCTTTTATTACAGTAGCTTTAACTTCATTCACTGTAAATATGGGTAAACCTATAGGTCTTTCCAATATGTCTTTGGCAGCGTGGGAAAAAGTGTTTTCAAGAGCATCAATAGTAAGTTCAACTAAAAACAGTATAATTGCCGGAATTGCAGCGGCATTTTTCGGAATTGTCATTTCGTGTGTAATGGCATATTTACTTCAGAGAACAAATGTAAAAGGTAAAAAAATACCTGATTTTCTCATTACTTTAGGTTCGGGAACTCCAAGTGTAACAATAGCCCTTGCATTGATAATATCAATGAGTGGAAAATTTAAAATTAATATTTATAATACTTTGTCAATAATGATAGTGGCATATATGATAAAATATATGATGATGGGAATGAGGACAGTAGTTTCAGCAATGAGCCAAGTGCATCCGTCCCTTGAGGAAGCTGCACAGATTTCAGGAGCTAACTGGTTGCAAATGCTTAAAGATGTAACGGTTCCTTTAATAGGAGCAAGTATTGTAGCAGGTTTCTTTCTGATATTTATGCCTTCATTTTATGAATTGACAATGTCAACTTTACTTTATTCATCAAATACAAAAACTATCGGTTATGAATTGTACATATATCAGACTTATCATAGCCAGCAGGTAGCGAGTGCATTGGCAACGGCTATTCTGATATTTGTAATTATAATCAATTATGTTTTGAACAAACTGACTAAAGGACAGTTTTCAATTTAAAAAAGGAGGAAAAAATGGCTTCTGTAACAATAAAAGGTGTAACAAAATCATTCGGAAACGTAAAAGTTTTACAAGAATTTAATCAGAAATTTGAAGATGGAGAATTTATAACTCTGCTTGGACCCTCGGGATGCGGAAAAACAACTATGCTCAGGCTTATAGCAGGATTTGAAAAGCCGAGTAGTGGAGAAATTTATATAGGAGATAAGCTTGTATCAGGAACAAATTCTTTTATACCTCCTGAAAAAAGAGAAATAGGAATGGTATTTCAGTCATATGCAGTATGGCCTCATATGAATGTCTTTGATAATGTGGCTTATCCCTTGAAAATACAGAAAAAATCCAAAAATGAAATTGAAGAAAGAGTAAATGAAGCTTTAAAAATAGTTCATCTTGAACAATATAAAGATCGTTTTCCATCAGAACTGTCAGGAGGTCAGCAACAGAGAGTGGCGTTAGGAAGAGCATTAGTAGCAAGACCTGAAATACTCCTGTTGGATGAGCCTTTATCAAATCTTGATGCAAAATTAAGAGAGGAAATGAGATATGAAATAAAGGAAATAACTAAAAAACTTAAAATAACGGTAATTTATGTAACTCATGACCAGATTGAAGCAATGACGATGAGTGATAGAATAGTATTGATTAATAAAGGAGAAATACAGCAAATCGGTACTCCACAGGAAATATATTCAAATCCCAATAATGTTTTCACTGCAAATTTTGTAGGTAAAGTGGATTTTATAAAAGGAAAAGTAGAGGGAAATGAAATTCTACTGAATAATAGTGAAGGACAGAAATTGGAAAATAGAAGTTCTCATAAAGGAAATGTTATTGTAGCTGTACGACCTGAAAATATAGCTCTTTCAGATGATGGAGAAATAAAAGGTAAAGTTTTTTCAAAATTTTATTTAGGAGATTCCAACGATTTACGAATAGAAATTGGAAAAGGGAATATTTTAAGGGTTATGGCAAGAGCTTCCACTTATGAAACATTGAAAACAGGTGAAGAAGTAAGAGTGAAGATTTTAGATTATTTTATTTTTGAAGATGACGGAAAAGATCAGACGAAAATAATGACTTAACGAATGATATTATAATAATTTGAAAAATGCTGTTTTTAATTTATATAAATACGTAAATTTTGAAAACGAATAACCGGAAATAATTTCAGATTTATGTATGGTTAATTTTTAACAGCATTTTTGATTTTATATAAATTCAGGAAAATGATAAATAAAAAAAATTAAAACTTTCAGTTTATTTTAATGTTATTACTGTATAATATATTTAATAATAAATGTAACTAAAAACACATATTAAATATTGGAAAAAAGAAATTTATAAAAGAATGTCACTTATAAATATTAATTTTTTATATAATAGAAAAAGTTTTTTAACATTTGGTTACATTGACATTTAAAAAAATAGAAAAATTAAACTTTTGGAAGGAATGATCAAAATGAAAGCAACAAAAAAAGTTTTATTTATATCGGTAATATTATTTTTACAGTATTTACAGTAATAGTAATAGGAAATATGAAAAGAAAAAGTAATGTGAAATCTGATAAAGTATCATTTTAAAACCGGATTGGAGAGAGTGAAAGTTTATAAAATAATTGAAGAAGAAGTTGTTAAAAGTAGGAAAAATATATGTTGTAAGTTACAAAGACGGTTATATAGATGTAAGAAATCAAGCAGATTCAACATCCCAGATATCGGAAAATCTTCTTAACGGTACACAAATAATGAAATATTCTCAGGAAGGGGACAGGTGTTATGTTAAGTTTCCTTTAAAAAGCGGAGGAGCATTATCTAAAGATATCGGTTATATACATAAAAGTCAGTTAAAAAAGTAAAATAAATATATAAAATTAAAAAAATAGCATGGTAAATTAAAATGATAGAAATTTTTCAAAATACATAAAGCATGGATAATATTAATATATGAAGCTTTTAAAATTAGTAATAAGAATAAAAATTGAAATAGATAATATTTCTCTAGAGTAATGCTTTTATTCTAACATATACAATAATAATTTAAAAATAAAGAATTTAAGGAAGGGAGAGGATTAATATTTAAATATATATAAATTTATAAATAATTTAAAAATGATGGGAAGAAAAAATTGTAATATAATAAAGAATGATTTTATTTTTAATTTAATAAGGAGGAATAATAATGAAAAATATAATATTGGGAGCATTATTATTATTAGGAATGACAGGTTTTTCAGAAAATTTAAACGAAAGATATATAGAAAAGTGTAAAATAACATCTAAAGGAAAATATAAAAACGGAACAAAATATTTAAATTGTACAAGCAAAAAGACAGGGAAAAAATTTAATTTTATAGAAGCTAAAGATGTTAAAGTATATCACGATTGGATGGAAATAGGAGATACATATGCAGTATGGTTTTTGGGAAATGGATATAAAAATTTGAGAATAGTAGATTTCAGAACGGAAAAATAAAATAAAAATATTTGAAAGGAAATGAATAAAAATGAAAATATCAAAAAAATTATTACTTATATTAGTAATATTAATTTTAGCAGCATTTACAGCAATAGCTTCAGGAAATATGAAGAAAAAAACGGGAAACAGTAAGGTAAAATCCGATAAAGCCTCATTATGTAAAGGGTTATTCCCGAACGGAACTTATACGGGAACATTTGAAGTAAAGGCTGACGGAGAATTGGACTATTATACGGAATATTTGGAAATAGAAAACGGAGAGATAAGAATATATCCTGTTTTTAATTCCCAAACAAGAGAATTATCCTTTAATATAAAGAATGACAATGTGAAAGTTATATGCAAATGATACATATAATAAACATATTTATAACAAATTAAAAAATGTTCTAAAATTAACAGGATATATATTTATAGAAAATATAAAAACAAAAATTAGGAGGAAAAATGAAAAAATGGTTTTTAGTCGGAATGTTAATATTCGGTGTGATAGGATTTGCAAAAGACAGATTTGTTGAAAAATGTGAAATAACATCGAAAGGAGTATATAAAAACGGAGTGAGATATGTAAACTGTATAAGCAGAGCTACAGGAAGACATTTCAATTTCATAAATGTAGAAGAATTTACATATCAGGATATGGATAAAGGGACAGCTTATGTCATTCACTTTAGAGGGAACGGATATAGAAACCTGAAAATACTGACACATGATTATCCTTTAAATTAATAAAATACAGGAAGATATATGAAGAAATAACCGGACATTCAGTATGAATGTCCTTTTTTGAGATTTTTTAATTTTTTTAAAATATCCTTTTTTAGTTATAATAAATTTTTAATTTTTAAATTATAAGTTGCAGTAAATAAAAAATTATTTTCCATTTCTAAATATTTAATTATATGAAAGCCTTTATTTTTTTTAAAATAACTGGTAAAATATAAAACGAGGTGATAAAAAATGAAAACAAATTTCCATACACATAATTATAGATGTGGTCATGCTGTTGGAAATGTAGAAGATTATGTAAAGGTAGCTATAGAAGAAGGATATACTGAACTGGGGATATCGGATCATGCTCCGCTTCCCGCATATTATTTCGACAGAATGAAAATGGAAGATCTGGAGAACTATCTTGAAGAAATAGAAAAAAGTCAAAATAAATACGGTAAACAGATTAAAATATATAAATCCCTTGAAATAGAATATTTTCCTGAATTTCAGAGTTATTATGATGAACTTAGAAATAAGCTGGATTACATAATATTGGGACTACATGCTTTCAGGAAAAATGAGGAAGACAAAAATAAAATATATAATGCATGGACAATAAAAAACGAAGAAGATATAATTTTTTATGCGAAATATATGGCAGAAGCGATAAAAACAGGAAATTTTGATTATGTAGCCCATCCCGATTTATATATGATAAATTATAGGAAGTGGACAGCAGCCTGTGTTGAAGCTGCACATATAATATGTAAAGCTGCAGAAGAAATGGACCTGCCGTTGGAAGTAAATGCAAACGGTATAAGAAAAACATTGGAAAGATATCCTGAATGGGACAGGTATATGTATCCGTATAAGGAATTTTGGGAAATTGTCAGACAGTATAATATTCGCACTATAATAGGTTCAGATACTCATAATTATAATGAGATGGAAGATGAACCGATGGAAATGGCGAGAAAATTTGCTGAAGAATTAAACTTAAAAGTAATAGAAACTATGTTTTAAAACAAACTATTAATTTAAAAAGGACTTATACGTTATCCTGAATTAACGTAAATTTATTTTATAAGGAATTCTATAATAATGGAAAATTTCAGATTTTTAAAAGGAAAAAAAATGACACATCCTACTACAGGAATTACTTTGGAGTATCTTGATAAATCAAATGCAGTCTGTTTTGTACTATTTAATGAAACAAAGGAAAAAGTTATTCTTGTAAAGCAGTTCAGGCCGGGACCTAAAGATTATACCTTGGAAATAGTGGCGGGACTTATAGATGAGGGAGAAGATCCTAAAACAGCAGCTTTCAGAGAATTGAGAGAAGAAACAGGGTATACTGAAGAAGATGTGACTGATTATGAAGAACTTGGAAAAAGTCTGTTTGTTTCTCCGGGATACACTACGGAAAATCTTTATTTTTATAGCGGAAGATTAAAATCGGATTCTATAAAACCGAAAGAACTTTCTTTAGATGAAGGAGAGGAAATAGAAGTAAAATGGATTTCTATAAATGATGTATTAAAAGAAACAGATGATATGAAAACAGTGTTCGGAATAACATATTTCAAAAAATAGAAATGATAAATATAAAAAGAATAAAAAATAAAATAAAAAAGAAAGGAGGCGTAAAACATGATAGAGGAAAAAGACGAAATAACTCCTGAAGAAATTGAAGAGTTAAAAAATGAAATAAAACATAGAATGTCGGATGAAAATGAAGAACCGGAGGAAGAGGAAATAACTCCGGAGGAAATGGCAGAAGAAATACAGCAGATTGAGTCTGAAGAAGAGCTGGAAGAATATCTGGAAGAAAATCACTCAGTTGATATAGCGGAAAGTTTTGAAGAGCTGGATGATGAAGATTTGCTCAGAGTTTTTGAATTAATGAGTGATGAACAGAAAGCAAGTATAGTGGAACAGGCAGATGAAGATTTGCAGAAAAGAGTATTTGAACTTATAGATGATGAAGAAGCTATAGACATTTTAGGATATATGTCTCCTGATGATATTGCAGATATTTTAGGGTATATAGATATTCAGAAGAGTAAGACGATACTTACGAAAATGAAAAGGTCTCAGGCAAATAAAATAAGGGAGTTGCTCGGATATGAAGAAGATTCTGCCGGAGGGATAATGACTACCCAGTATATTGCTTTTAAGGAAAATTTGGAAATAAAAGATGTAATTTCCAAAATAAAAGTAATAGCACCTAAAACTGAAGTAATAGAAACTATTTTTGTTATAAATGATAAAAAAGAGTTGGTAGGTGAAGCGGATTTGAGAGATATACTCATTGCCGCAGACGATACAAAACTGATAGAAATAATGAACGAAAATGTAATATGGGTTAATGCTGAAGAAGATCAGGAAGATGTAGCAAGACTTGTTTCAAAATATGATTTGAGAGTTGTACCTGTTGTGAATAAAAAGAAAAAACTGTTGGGAATAATAACAATAGATGATATTATTGATGTAATTCATGAAGAAAATACAGAAGATATTTTAAAATTAGGGGGAGCTTCAGATGAAGAGGATGTATACTCTGAATTTACTGTTTCAGTGAAAAAAAGATTGTTATGGTTGACAATAAATCTTGGGACAGCATTTTTGGCGGCATTTACTGTAGGAATATTTTCAAATACTATTGATAAAGTTGTAGCTCTTGCAGCTACTATGCCCATTGTCAGCGGAATGGGCGGAAATGCGGGGACTCAATCACTGTCTATAACAATACGTGCTTTGGCTTTGGGGGAAATTGATATGAAAGACACTTTGAAAATAGTACTTAAAAACTTTCTTGTAGGTGCGGTAAATGGATCAATTTTAGGAATATTGTGTGGTATTGTAATGTATGCTTTATATCAAAATGCTTATCTGGGAGTGATAATTTTTATGGCAATGATAGGAAATTTGGTATTGGCATGTATAACGGGATTTCTTATACCTATTACTTTGAAAGCTGTAAAAATAGATCCTGCTATGGCTTCAGCAGTTATATTGACTACAGTGACTGACGTATTCGGATTTTTCCTATTTCTGGGATTAGCGACATTATTTTTGGACAAGCTTGTGTAACAGCTACTTTGGAAAATTATGGATAGTGTCAAAGAAAGGTTATATAAATGAATAATATAGGATTATTAATAATTTTATATTTTGTTCTTTATTTTTTTATAAGGAAAATACGGAGAAGTATAAAATTAAGTTTTGAAAAACTGGAAGAATTGAATGGTGAATTTATATACACATTTTTGAAAAATTTTTCGAAAAAAGAAATGTATTTTAATCTTGAAGAAGTTCATTCTTTATTTTTTACTCAAATGATTGTTAAAAATGGAAGCTTCGGTAATTTAACAGTGTATATTATACTGGAAGATGAATATGCCGTGAAACTTCAGAAAAAGGAAAATATAATAACATTTTTTAAAAGTTGTAAAGAAAATAAGCCTGAAATGTATGAGAAATTTTTAGAGTCCACTCCTATGGGAATTGATATATCTGCAATAATGGATAAAGAAATAGAAGATTATAAAAATAGCGGTAAATAATGAAAGAGAGTGTAGATTTTATATATGAGAACAGAAAAAGTTTTAGGATATGATGTTCACAGAAAAAAGGTAAAAAATATAAATTTGAGAATAAATAGTCAAATGGAAGTTTATATTTCAGTTCCAATGAATTTACATGTAAGTTATATTGAAAATTTTATTCGTTCTAAAGAAAGTTGGATAAAAAAAGTTTTAAATAAAATTGAAACTGTAAAATTGAAACAGACCGGATATGAGTATAAAACAGGAGAAATCCATAATTTTCTTGGAGAAGGATATGTTTTAAAAGTTAAAATAAGTAATAACAATAAAGTCATTTTGAAAAAAGAAAGAGAAGAATTGTTACTTATTACAAAATTTGACAATTTTGAAGAAAAAAAGAAAATAATGGAAAAGTGGTATTTTGAATGTGCAAAAAAACTATTTCCTGTTGTGATGGAAAAATGGCTCAATATATTAAATGAAAGAATAGAGCATTTATCTATTAAACCAATGAAAACAAGATGGGGCTCGTGTAATTATAATAAAAGATATATAAATCTTAATACAGAACTTATAAAAAGAACACTTTTTGAAATAGAGTATGTTGTTTTGCATGAGTTGGCGCACTTGAAATATCCTAATCATGGTAAAGGCTTTTATAATTATGTGGAGAAATATATGCCTGATTATAGAAAAGCTGAAAAAATGCTTAATGCAAAACACTATTATTAGGATATATTTAAATTATTTAAAAAAATAATAAAAAATCTCTTAGTAGAATAATATTTAATTTACTTAAATTTAAGTACGAATATAATCCATTAAAGGGTAGTAAGTTTTTTATAAGAATAATAAAAATAAGAATACAGTTGAAATTATAATAGGATAAAAATGTTTGAATAATATGAAATTACTGACTTCGGTAGTTTCTTTTTATTTTGATAAAAAGTATATTCTAATGAAAAATATTGGTATTTATGCTAAAATAATTATAATAAAAATAGTTACAAAGGGGAGAAACAATGAATAAGAGAGAAAAAAAGTTTTATGAAAGGTTTAAGTCTGAAAATATTAATGAAGAACAGATTAAAAAAGCTAAAAATATAGCTGTTCATTTAGGAAAGGTATCATCAAAATTTTTACTACTCATAAAAATGATAAATTCCAATTTCAAAGGAGAATTTAAAATTTCGACAATGGATAAGCTGAAAATAATCGGAGCAATAGTTTATGTAATAACTCCTATAGATGCAGTACCTGATTTTATGCCGTTACTGGGATTTGGAGATGATATAGCTGTAGTAACTTATGTTTTATCAAAATTAGATAAACTGGTTTCAGAATATGAAAAATTTGAAAATCTAAAAGTACGGGCAAAAGAAAAATCAGAAGGACCTGATTTTGAAAATATGAGAACGGTCAATGAAGAAAGTGAATAAAAATATTATACTTGACAATTATGAAATAAAAGAATAAATTTATTTGAAAACTGTAAAGAATGAATTTAAGTAATAAAAGATTAAAAAATAATAGTATAAGGGGTGTTAAATGAAGAAAGATATATTTTTAAAACAGTTCCCTGCCAGTTTGGAATATGAAGTAAGTAAACTCTATAATACTTTTGAAATAGCAATGGAATACAATATAATAACTTATACTGAGGAATTTTATACTCCAAATATATGGAAAAAACTCACTGAGAAAATAGAAGGTATTAAAGTGATAACAGAAGGAGTGTTTAAAAATAGTGACAGAAGACAAATAGGTTTTGTTCCTGAAGAGATTTTCAGGAAAGAAGTTTTAAATATGAACGGAAAAATAAAAAATAATATGGAATTTCCGTGTAGATTATTAAAAATAGAAATAAATTCAAAATTTAGTGAGTATACACATAGAGATTTTCTCGGAAGTCTTATAGGGCTTAATATAAAGAGGGAATTGATGGGGGATTTGATTTTGTATGGAGATAAAGGATATATTCCCGTATCCGAAAAAATAGCGGATTATATCCTTTCGGAATTAAACCGGATCGGAAATGTTCCGTGTATCGTAGAAAAAATGAATATGAAAGATGCTGAAAATATACCTGAATACAGATATGACGACAGACTTATAGTTGTATCGTCAAAAAGACTTGATAGTATCATTTCGGCAATAACCAATATATCGAGGACAAAAGTGATAGAGCCGATAGAAAAAGGGAAAGTATTTATTGATTATTATGAAGAGAAAAATAAGGCAAGAATTCTTGAAATCGGGAGTCTTATAACAATAAGAGGAGTTGGAAAATATAAACTTTTTTCTGAACACGGAGAAACAAAAAAAGGAAAAGAAAGACTGCTAATTAAGAAATATATATAAATTTATATTTAACATTATTGAACAAAGTTTGAAAAGAGAGGAAAAGAGAGGATAATATGAAAAATGTGACACCTGAAAGTAACTTGAATATGATAGTAAAAAGTTTAATTTATGCAGTAGTAATAGTTTTAATAATAGCGTTTTTAAAAATAGCGTTGAATGCATTTTTATCAGTAATATTTTATATTATTCCTATTGCAGTCGTAATATATTTATTTATGAGATTTGGAGGGGGAAATTAATATGGAAAAAAATGTAAAAGAATATAAATGGAATTTAAGTGATATTTATAAAAATTACGGAGAATGGGGAAAAGATTTTGAAAAAGCTGAAAAGATAAGACAGGAACTTATTTTGTATAAAGGGAAAATGTCAAATGAGAAAAAATTACTGGAATTTTTAAAAAAACAGGAAGAACTTGATAAAATATCTTACAAACTTTATAGATATCCTCAATTAGCAAGAGATTTGAATTCATCGGATAAAGAAGCTGTAGAAAATTTACAGAAAATACAGTTTTTATTTTCAGGAATATCTACTGATTTGTCTTGGCTGAATTCTGAACTTATTGATAATAAAAGTAAAATAGAAAAATGGATAGAAAAAGAAGAGTTTTCAGATTATAAATTTGGATTAAAAAATCTTTTTCGACTTCAAAAGCATGTGTTAAGTGAAAGAGAAAGTAAACTTTTATCTTATTTCAGTTCATTTTTTTCGATACCATCGACAATATATACAGAAATTACTGTAACTGATGTAGAATGGCCTATAGTCCGATTAAGCACAGGAGAAAAAGTAGAAGTGACTACTGCAAATTATTCCAGAATTTTAACTAACAGCAGAAATCAGAAAGATAGGAAACTGATGTTTGAAAATTATTATGGAATATACAAAGGAAAGGAAAATACAATAGCTGCAATATATAATTCAATTTTACAGAAAAATATAGGAAAAAAGAAAGCTTATGAGTATAATTCCTTTTTATTAAGTTTTCTTGAAGGGAACAATATTCCTGAAAAAGTATATCTGAACCTTATAAATACTGCAAAGGAAAATACAGAAGCACTACAAAGGTATTTAAAATTAAGAAAAAAAATACTAGGACTGAAAAAATATCATAATTATGACGGTTCAGTAAGTCTTATTAAGTTTAACAAAGATTATGAATATGATAATGCAAAAAAAATAGTACTGGAATCGGTAAAACCTTTAGGAAAAGATTATTCGGAAAAAATGAAAAAAGCTATAAGTGAGGGGTGGATTGATGTTTTCGAAGCTAAGGGGAAACGTTCGGGGGCCTATTCAGCAGGAGTTTATGGGGTTCATCCTTATATGCTTTTAAATTATAATAAAACATTGGACAGTGTTTTTACATTGGCACATGAACTGGGACATACACTACATACGCTGTATTCCGATGAAAATCAACCGTTTTCCATGTCAGGATATACAATATTTGTAGCTGAAGTGGCATCTACATTTAATGAAAGACTTTTACTCGATTATATGCTCGAAAAAACTGAAGATTCGAAAGAAAAGATAGCTCTTCTTGAACAGGAAATAAGAAATATAACAGGAACTTTCTATTTTCAAGCATTATTGGCAGATTATGAATATAGAGCACATTCATTGGCAGAAAATGGGAAGCCTGTAACTGCTAATGTCCTGAGCGGAATTATGGAAGAGCTTTTTGATGAATATTATGGAAAAGATGTTGAAAAAGATGAACTGCTTTATGTACTGTGGTCAAGAGTACCTCATTTTTTCAATTCTCCGTTTTATGTATATCAATATGCGACATGTTTCGCTTCATCAGCGATATTGTATGACAGAATAATAAAAGAAAAAAATGAAATAAAGAAGAAAAAAGCATTAAAAAAATATATAGGATTACTTTCTTCAGGAGGAAATGATTTTCCAATGGAGCAATTGAAAAAAGCGGGTGTGGATTTATCAAAAAAAACGGCAATAAAAGCTGTTTCGGAACAACTTAATATACTTATCGATAAATTAGAGAATGAAATAAAAAAAATAGATACTTAAATAAAAGGTTTTCAGCCGATTTTAATATTTATATGATAGTATAAATTTATGTGACGGTATAAAAAATTTGGAAGGAAGCAATATTATGACTGTAATAGAAAAAATTAAAAAAATTTTTCCGAATATGAAAAAAGGAATTGAAAGGTTCCCTATAACAGTATCTTTTAGTGTGATTACTTTCGGAATGCTTTCTTATGCGATAAGAATAGGTGAACTTAAAGGAGCGGATGCAATCCCTCTTGAGTTAAAAAAAATGATTATTTTGTTAATTTTGGGTATTCTTATAACAGCAACTTTAGAATTGATAAGGGAAAAATATTTTTTTAATAGAAATATAACTGTAATGAGAGGAATATCGTTTATAACTGTGTCAGTTCTGTTATTTTTTATTAAAATAATATATTTATCCGATAAAAAAATAAGTAATTTTTCAGAACTGTTTTTCATAGGAGTTATTTCATTTCTTTTATTTGTTTTAATACCTGTAATTAACAGAAAAAGTGATGAAGAAAAATATATTCAAACAGTTTCACTGAATATAGTAGTAACAATAGCTTTTTCAGTAGTTTTGTATTTAGGAATAATTGCAATAATAGGAGCGGTTGACGTTCTTCTTATAAATATAGATAATATGATATATATGCAGTCTTTTGTATTTACTGTTTTTGTATTCGGACTCACTTTTTTTCTTTCAAGATTAAAAGGAGTAAATGAAAATCTGGAAGAATATGAAACAGATGTATTGTTTAAAATATTGATGAAATTTATAATAATACCTTTGATAATTATATATACAGGAGTTTTGTATCTTTATCTCGGTAAAATACTGATACAGATGAGAATGCCCAAAGGGGTTATTTCTCATCTTGTGTTATGGTATACCGTATTTTCTTTATTTATTATTATAATGATAACTCCTATGGTAAAAAATGACAAAATGATAAATTTGTTTAGAAAGAATTTTCCGAAAGTTTCGATACCTTTAATTATACTCTCTCTTGTGGCCATATTTAAAAGAATAGAACAGTATGGAGTAACCGAAGGAAGGTATTATGTGGTAGTAGTAGCTCTTTGGCTCTTATTTTGCATGTTTTTTTATATTTTTAAAACAAAAATGGTAGTTATTATTATAGGGACATTTATTTCCGTTATTTTTTTAGCAATTTACAGCCCCATCAATGCTAAAAACATTTCCATTTTAAGTCAAAATAAAAGATTGGAAAAACTTTTAATACAAAATGGACTTGTAAAAGCCGGAAAACTTGTTGAAAATCCTAATCTTGATAATAATACCAAGTCTGAAATACAAAGTGTTGTAGACTATTTACTGTATAACGGAAATTCAATGTACAGTGTAAAGGAAAGAGAAAAAACGAGAAATTTGAAACCTTTTGGGAAAATATATGAAAATCCCGATGATTTTAAAAATTCTATTGGAATGGATGAAAGTTGGAAAAGTTATTATTTAGAAGATAAAGGAATAAATATTACATATAGAATAGCTGAAGATATAGGTCATAATGATTATATAAGTAAAACATATGGGTATGAATATCTTGTACGAATATACGGATATTTTGTTCAGAATATGGATCACCAGGTGTATAAAAAATTTTCAGAAAAATACATTATAATGAAAAATAATGATGAGATAAAAATTTTGGATAAGGAAGATGAAAAGGAAATTTTAAATGTAAATATAAATAAAATTCTTACTGAAATTATATCTAAGAAGGAATTTAATGTAGAAAATAATAAGAGTATGGAAAAAATTATTCCTGAGAGTATTATGGAATATATGGGAGAAACTGAAAAGATAAAATATAAGGTGGCGGTAAAATATATTAATATGAAAAAAGATAATAACGGTACATTTTTCTTTAAAAATTATTCTCTGGATTTTTGTTTTTCAGAAAAATAAAAATTTATATTTTGATATGAAATTTTAGAAATAAATATATTTTCAATTTGTGTAAAGATTTAATTGAAATATAATAATTGACTATTTAAACTATATATGATACATTTAAAATGTAAATTATAATTTTTTGTGGAGGTTTAGAGATATGGGTTTATTTGATTTTCTGAAAGGAAATAATAAGGAAGCTGAAAAAAAAGAATTTGAAGGTAAAGTTTATGCACCGATTTCAGGTAAAATTTTACCGTTGGAGCAGGTACCTGATGAAGTTTTTGCACAGAAAATGGTTGGGGACGGTATTGCCATTGAGCCTGATGCCTCAGGAACAATGTTAGCTCCTGCTGACGGAAGAGTAGAAAAAATCTTTGATACAAATCATGCTTTCAGTATAGTTACAACATCAGGAATGGAAATATTTGTACATTTTGGTATGGATACCGTGAAACTGGAAGGAAAAGGTTTTGAAAGAATAGCTAACGAAGGAGATACAGTAAAAAAAGGAGATCCTCTAATAAAATATGATTATGAATTTTTAAAGGAAAATGCAAAATCTGTTATTACTCCTGTAATAATCTCAAATTATGAAGAATATTCATCTTTAGGTAAAAAAGAAGGAAATGCGGTAGCAGGAGAAACATTAGTTTTAGATGTAGTAAAATAAAGACTTGAATATAAAAAAGAAAATTTCTCAAATGGCAAATTTTGTCAGGAGAGATTTTCTTTTTATTATATATTTTTTTCAAAAAAGTATGAAAATTTTTTTCAGAAAGATAATAAATTTTTCTATATTTTTTTTTAATACAGTGTTATAATGAAAAATATTAAAAAAAAGAAAAGAGGATATAGATAATGTTATTTAAAAAACATACGGCAGAAGAACGGAGAGAGTTAATTCTTCACGGAAATATTTTAAATACTCTCCTTTTTTTATCTGCTCCTACACTTATGGTGGGTGTTATACAAGCCCTTGTTCCTTTATCCGACGGATTGTTTTTGAATAATCTTGCAGGGGTGGTCGTAGCCAGCGCCGTTTCATTCAGCCAGCCTGTTCTGAGTATAATGGTTGCTTTATCTCAGGGACTTGGAGTGGCAGCTATGGCAATGATAGGACAGCTGTATGGTCGGGGATCAATGAGAGCTGTAAAAGAAGTTTCATTGCAGGTTTTTGTTTTCGGATTTTTTATAGGAATTGCTTTAATGCCTATATGTGTAGCTTCAGGTTATTTTATCTCGAAAACATTAACTTCGGAAATTAAAAATGAAGTTTTTATTTACATTTCCCTTTATTCTTTACCCATGCCTTTTGTGTTTTTAACTGCAATATATAATTCAGTAAAAAATGCAGTTGGGCGTCCGGAAGTTACTTTCATAAGAATTTTTATATTATTAATCTTGAAAATTATATTTAATGCTATTTTCCTTTATTTTTTAAGAATGGGTATTATAGGAGCAGTAATGGCTACTCTTTTTTCATATATTTCTATTACAGTATGGATGTGGCATGATTTATTTGTAAAAAATAGTGATATGAAGCTCAGTTTAAAAAAATATCATATTAAACTTCCGATTGTGGCAAGACTTTTTAAAATAGGTTTTCCGTCAATGTTAAGTTATATGCTTATTCAGCTTGGATTTGTACTTATTAACAAAGAAATTGATAAATATGGTGCGATATCTCTTAATGCTCAGGGAATAGCATCGAATATTAATTCTATCTGTTTTATATTACCTTCCGCTATAGGAACTACAGTGACTACTATGATAAGTATGAATATGGGAATAGGTGAAATCGGTAAATCAAAAAAGATATTCAGATATGGCTGTATTACAAGTATTGTTATTGCTTTTCTTACAATAATTTCTATAGTCCCGTTTGCGGAAAATTTTACTATATTGTTTACTCGTAACAGAAAGGTTCTTGAAATTGCAAATAATGCTTTGAATATTTATACATATTCAGTTGTCAGTTTCGGAGTGTTTTCAATATGCCAGGGAGTTTTTATAGCTCTTGGGAGAACAAAAGTTCCCTTGGTCATGGCAATTTTAAGAATATGGCTTTTCAGATATTTATTTATCATATTTACTCAAAAGTATCTGGGTGTATATGCTGTATTCTGGGGAAATCTTTTTTCCAATACTATTGCAGCATTACTATTTTTTTACCTTGTAAAAACACTTGACTGGAATATTAATATGGCAAAAATTCCTAAAAAGAAAAATACAGTTCCATTTTTGAAGAAGGTTTAATGTTTTTTATGAGAGCTTATTGCCGCCTTTAGACACTTACTACTGACTGTAAAATTTTTAAAACCTTAAAAATATTATTATACTTGAAAACTGGAAATTCAGTTTATTCAGACAGATTTTTTCCGATTGACATAATTTCATATTTTTTCAGAAAAATTTTAAATGTCGAAGGAAATCGAAATGTTAAGTAAAAATTTCAACATTCAAATTATTCAGCGAAAAAAATACGAGAATAAGTGTGAAGAAAAATCACTGTTTGAGCATAGCGAGTTTGTGATTTTTTAGTGAATGGAGTGTTTTTGAGTATGAAATAATTTGAGTTGATAAATTTTTTGTCAAACTTTTTTATAAAAAAGTTTGGAAAGGTTTACTAAGGTTTTTCAAAAACAGGAAAGCAAAAAATATGAGATAACAAATTTAAACTTTACAAATACATATAAAATATGTATAATATGTCAAGATAGAGGTGCAGTTGTTAAGAGTAAATTTATGGAGAAGAGTCAATTTGATGAAGTAAATGGAAAGGGATAACTGCCGAAGGGCAAAGTGTGACTGACTTTGTTGCTGGGGCTACGGAAAATATCCGTAGAACTGTCATTATCATAGTGATAATGGTGAGCTGTCAGATATAAATTAATAATTTTAATATATTTATTATATATTTATAAAATAATTGCTTTATATGCTGATATTCTCTATCAGCATTTTTTTATGAAAGAAATTTAAAAAATAGGAGGAATGGGAAATGAAATTGTTTGGGACATCAGAAGTAAATAAGAAGGGGAATTTATCTATAGGAGGAGTAGATACAATAGAACTTGTAAAAGAATTTAAAACTCCTCTTTACGTAATGGATCAGGAATTAATAGAAACAACAATTGACAAAATGAAGAAAGTGTTCGTGTCTTCAAGATTTGATACACATATTGCTTATGCGGGGAAGGCGTTTTTTACTACAGGAATGGCTAAATTAATTAATTCAAAAGGACTTGAACTTGATGTAGTTTCGGGAGGCGAACTGTATACAGCATATAAAGCGGGGTTTCCTATGAATAAAGTACATATGCACGGAAACAACAAAACTTATGAAGAACTGAAAATGGCAATAGAACTGGGAATAAAAGAAATAGTAATAGATAATGAAAATGAAATAGAAAAAATAGAGGAAATATGTAAGGAAAAAGGGAAAAAACAGGCTGTACTTCTTAGAATAGATCCCGGAATTGAAGCACATACACATCATTATATAAAAACTTCAGGGCTTACATCAAAATTTGGGGTATCTTTATTTCAAAAAAATCTTTTTGAAATAGTAAAAAGGATAAATGATAGTGAACATTTTGAATTTAAAGGATTTCATACACATATAGGTTCCCAGATATTTCAATCTGAATTTTTTATATTTGCGTTGGATGAAATATTTAAATATCTGGATAAACTTAAAAAAGAACTTGGAATAGTTGTTCATACTGTAAATATGGGAGGAGGCTTTGGAATATATTATAAAGAAGGAGATGATCCTGCGGCCATTGAAGAAGTACTTCAAGAAATAATAACTTATACAGAAGCCATGGAAATAAAATATAAAATAGGTTTTAAAGAATTATGTATTGAGCCGGGAAGAAGTATAGTAGGTAATGCAGGTACGACTCTTTATGAAGTGGGAGGAATAAAAGAAACGGTAGGAGGAAAAACTTATATATTTGTCAACGGAGGAATGGCGGACAATATAAGACCGGCACTTTATCAGGCGGAATATGAGGCAGGAGTAGTTAATAAACTCAATGAAATACCTGTAAATGAAGTTACTCTTGCAGGGAAATTTTGCGAGTCGGGAGATATTTTAATTGAAAAAACTAAACTTCAGAATACACAAGTAGGGGATATTCTTGCTATTACTACAACAGGAGCATACTGTTATTCAATGTCCAGTAATTATAACAGATTTACAAAGCCTGCAGTTGTATTTGTAAAAGACGGGAAAGCAAAACTTGCAGTAAAAAGAGAATCTTATGAAGATATAGTAAGAAATGATGAAATTTTTGAACTATAATTTTATAGGAAAATAAGTTTTAAAAAAAATATAAATTGTGGTAAAATAGATTAGAATATTGAATTTTGAAAAGATTATTTTGAAATATTCTTTGAAGTGTGAGATAACTGAATTGGGAAAATGAAAAAAATAAATTTATAGAAGTATGATAAAATAAAATTCAAATTGCTGAATTTGAAATTTGTATACAATTAAAACTAAAGAAAATAATTTTAGAAAGCAGGTTTTATAGTGATAATAGTACATAAATATGGCGGAAGTTCTGTAGCTACAACTGAAAAAATATTAGACATAGCAAAATATCTGGGAAAAGTGAAATCGGAAAACAATGATGTAGTAGTTGTAGTTTCTGCAATGGGAAAAACTACTGACAATTTAATAAAATTGGCATATGAAATAACTGAAGACCCTGATAAAAGGGAAATGGACAGACTTATGTCAACGGGAGAACAGCAGACGATTGCTCTTCTAAGTATAGCTCTACAGTCATTGGGATATGATGCTATATCCCTTACGGGTCGACAGGCAGGAATAATGACAGAAGGTCATCACACAAAAAATAGGATAAAATCTATAGATGGTGAAAAAATAAAAGGATACTTGAAAGAAGGTAAAATTGTCATAGTTGCCGGATTTCAAGGTGTAGATAAATTAGGAGATGTGGCTACACTGGGAAGAGGGGGTTCAGACACTTCGGCAGTTGCTCTTGCTGCTGTACTTAATGCAAAATGTGAGATATATACTGATGTAGATGGTATATATTCTATTGATCCGAGAGTTTATCCAGATGCAAAGAAAATTTCACATATATCTTATGATGAAATGATGGAGCTGGCATTTTTAGGAGCAGGAGTAATGGAATCGAGAGCAGTGGAATTGGGTAAAAAATATGGAGTGGAAATATATGTAGGAAAATCTTTAGGAGAAAAAAATGGAACTATAATAACTTCAAAGGAGAAAATGATGGAAGAAAAAGTAATAACGGGTATATCCGTTAATGAAAATATATTAATGGTTAATATTGAAAATATACCGACATATGCAAAAAATGTTTATGCAATTTTTGAACAAGCTGTAAATCTCGGGATAAATATTGATATGATAAGTCAGAATGATGTGTTAAGCGAACATGGGAGTTTTGCTTTTGCCTGTCCTAAAACTGAAAAGACTTCTCTGGAAAAATTAAGTGAAATACTAAAAGAGGAATTTAAGGATATATCTGTAATTATAAATCCTTATGTAGTTAAAGTTTCTTTGGTAGGAATAGGACTTATAAGTAATACAGTAGTTGCGGCAAGGATATTTAAAGTTTTTGCGGAAAATAATATAAGTTTCCATCAAGTGGCGGCTTCAGAAATAAGTATAGCCATAATAGTGGATGAAGTAATGGGGAAAGAAGCTGCAAGGCTTCTTGCAAAAGAATTTAACATTTAGTAAAGTAGATATAAATATTAGTAAGAATAAAGACTTAATATTAAATAAAGGAGGAATTAAAGATGCTGAAATTTGAAAAATATCAGGGAGCGGGAAATGACTTTATTATTGTCAATGAAAAAGACCTTATAGAAAAAGGAATACCCGATTACAGTCAATTTGCCCATGAAATATGTTGTCGACATTTCGGTATTGGAGCGGACGGTCTTTTAATATTGAAATATGTAGCGAATATGCCTTTCATGTTTTTCTATAATCCGGATGGAAGTCAGGCTCCTATGTGTGGTAACGGAATAAGATGTTTTGGTCACTACCTAAAAAATAACAATGTTGAACAGGAAGATAGATTTACAATAAAAACTCTTGCAGGTGACATGATTATTGAAACTTTCACTGAAAATGACGTTTTTTTTGCTAAAGTAAATATGGGTGAACCTATATTTGACGTGAAAAAGATGATTAATATTGAAAATGAAAGATTTATGCGGGAAAAAATAACTATAGATGAAAAAGAAGTGGAAATTTCATATATTTTTATGGGGACGGATCATTCGGTTATATTTGTAAATGATTTTGAAGAGTACAACATAGATACATTCGGGAAAAAAGTAGAAAACTTTACTGAGTTGTTTCCCAAAAAAGTGAATGTAAACTTTGTCAAAGTTATAGACAAAAAACGTATTGAAATAATTACATGGGAAAGAGGAGCAGGAAGAACTCTTGCATGTGGAACGGGAGCCACAGCATCGGCAGTTCTCGCAAGGATTTATGGATTTGTAGAAGATCATATAAATGTAAAAGTTCCCGGAGGACAGCTTGTTATAGATTATGCAGGATACGGAAGTGAAGCTTTTATGACGGGTCCGAGTGAAAAAATAGCTGAAGGATATTATATTTTCAAAAGATAAAATGTAGAAAAGAGATGATAACTATGAAATTTGAAGGATCATATGTAGCACTTATAACTCCATTTAAAGAAAGCGGAGAACTCGATGAAGAAAAAATAAGAGAACTTGTAAACTATCATATTGAAAATGGAACAGCAGGAATAGTGCCATGTGGGACTACAGGAGAAGCTCCTACACTGACTTTTACCGAACATGAAAAAGTTATAAAAATAGTAGTGGAAGAAGTAAAAGGAAGAATACAGGTAATAGCGGGAGCAGGATCAAATAATACACAGAGAGCGATAGAGCTTACAAAGTATGCAAAGGAATTGGGAGCAGATGCTGCACTCAGTACATGTCCTTATTATAATAAGCCGAGCCAGAGAGGACTTTACGAACATTATAAAAAAATAGCTGAAGAAGCGAAATTTCCGGTAATGCTTTATAATGTTCCTGGAAGAACAGGAGTAAATATAGAAGCTGAAACAGTAGCAAAACTTGCAGAAATTCCTGAAATAGTTGCTATAAAGGAAGCAACAGGCAGTCTTGAGCAGATGATAAAAATACAGGATTTGTGCGGAGATAAAATAGAAATTTTATCAGGAGAAGATCATTTAATATTACCGATGCTGTCGATAGGGGCAAAAGGAGTAGTTTCAGTAGTTGCAAATATTATGCCACAGGAAATGAGCAATCTGATATATTCATTTTTAAATAAGGATTTTGATAAAGCTTATAAATTGCATACCGACTTATATGATGTCAGCAGAAATATGTTTATAGAAGGGAATCCTGTTACTGTAAAAACTGCAATGAAAATACTCGGAAAAATTAAAAATGACAACGTAAGGCTTCCACTTCTTCCGTCAGAGGAAGAAACTCAGAAAAAACTGGAAAAACTGTTTAAGGAAAAAGGGATAATCTAATTAATAAAAGCAGGAGGAATGAAATGAAAAAATATAATGTGGCAATAGTTGGAGCAACAGGGCTGGTAGGTCGGACATTTTTAAAGGTTTTGAAAGAGAGAAATTTTCCTATAGAAAATTTATATTTATATGCTTCAAAAAGATCAGCAGGAAAGATTGTCGAATTTGGTGGGAAAAATTATACGGTGATTGAGCTGAAAGATGAAAATATAAGGGAAGATATACATATAGCATTATTTTCAGCAGGAGGAGGAATATCTCTCGAATTTGCTCCGAAATTTAGAGATAGAGGAGCTGTAGTAGTAGATAACAGCAGTGCATGGAGAATGGAAAAAGACATACCGTTGGTAGTTCCTGAAGCAAATCCCGAAGCACTTGACGGGCATAAAGGTATAATAGCCAACTGTAACTGTTCAACTATACAGGTTATTCCTGTATTGAAAGTTCTTCAAGATAAATATGGACTTAAAAGAGTCGTATTTTCAACTTATCAGGCAGTGGCAGGTTCCGGGCAGAAAGGGATAGACGATCTTGAAGCAAATTTAAGAGGGGAACCGTCAAAAGGGTATCCTCATCAGATAGCATTTAATCTAATCCCACATATTGATGTGTTTCTGGATAACGGATATACAAAAGAAGAAATGAAAATGGTGCAGGAAACAAGAAAAATATTAAACCTTCCTGACTTGAGAGTAACAGCCACATGTGTAAGAGTGCCGGTGAGAATGGGACATGCAGTTTCCATAAATGTGGAACTGGAAAAACATTTTGATTTAAAAGATGTGATAAAAGCTTTTGAAGAAAAAGAAGGAGTTATTGTAAGAGATGATGTTTCTGAAAATATATATCCTATGCCTATAGAAGCAGCAGGAACAGATGAAATATATGTAGGAAGAATAAGAAGAGATGAATCAGTAGAGAGCGGACTGAATTTATGGGTAGTTGCAGATAATATAAGAAAAGGTGCGGCAACTAACACTATTCAGATTGCTGAAACATTAATAAAAAAAGGAGTTATATAATTGAAACTGAATAAAATAAAAAATAAAATAGTTCTGTTACTAATATTTTTGACTGTATTTGTTGGAGGATATGCTCAAAATGGAGAGCTTAAAGTTGGGATGGAATGTGGTTATGCTCCTTTTAACTGGTTTCAAAATACAGGTAAAAACGATGCAGTAAAAATAGAAGGGGGCTACTGTGGAGGTTATGATGTTGAAATAGCCAAATTAATAGCTGAAGGACTGGGGAAAAAATTAGTTATAGTAAAATCTGAATGGGATGCTCTTTTAGGACCTGCACTGACTTCAGGGAAAGTAGATATAGTTATTGCAGGAATGTCACCTACAATAGAAAGAAAAGAAAGCCTATCTTTTACAAAACCTTATTACGAATCAGATTTGGTAGTGGTAGTGGCAAAAGACGGGAAATATACTACAGCAAAGTCAATTAATGATTTTCAGGGAGCAAGAATAACGGGTCAATTAAGCACCTTACATTATAATGTCATAAATCAGATGAAAGGGGTATCGAAACAACCTGCAATGGAAAATTTTCCTGCAATGATAGTAGCATTAAGTTCAGGGAAGATAGACGGATATGTTTCAGAAAAACCGGGAGCGATGGCAGCCCAACTTTCAAATCCTAATTTGACTTTTATAGAATTTGATAAAGAAAACGGATTTGAGTATGAAAATTCTGAAGTGGATGTAGCAATAGGTATAAAAAAAGGAAATGAAGAACTTGTTCAGAAAATAAACGAGATTTTGGATGAAATATCTTCAGAAAAAAGAAAAAGTATTATGGAAACTGCCATAAAAAATCAACCTGAAATGGAGCAGAGGTCATTTACGGAATGGGTATTATTTTTCCTTAGAAATAATTGGGGAGCATTTCTTAAAGGGACATTGACTACTTTGCTTGTTTCGCTGACAGGAACTATAGTAGGATTTATAATAGGCTTGGGAGTTATACTCGTTAAAAATATAAATACCGATGAAAGAACACCGAAACTGAAAAAAATCGGTCTGAAAATACTAAATACATTTTTTTCAATTTATGTGACAGTATTTAGAGGAACACCGATGATCGTTCAGTCAATGGTGATATATTACGGTTCATCTCAAGTTTTTAACTGGAATTTTTCTCCTATGGGAGCGGCGCTTTTTATAGTTTCTATAAATACGGGTGCGTATATGTGTGAAATCATAAGAGGGGGAATAGATTCCATAGATAAAGGTCAGTTTGAAGCTGCACAAGCAATAGGAATGACTCATTTTCAAATGATGAAAAATATAATTTTTCCGCAGATGTTCAGAATTATTCTTCCTGCAATAGGAAATGAATTTATTATAAATATAAAAGATACTTCTGTATTAAATGTAATAAGTGTTACGGAACTTTTTTTCATATCAAAATCCGTAGCGGGGTCATATTCCCGTTACTATGAAGTATTTATTATTACCAGTGTAATATATTTCTTTCTGACATTTACATTATCTTCTATTTTAAAATATATCGAGAAAAAAATAGACGGACCTCAGAATTTTGAATTTCTTGATGAAATTTCTACAAAGGATACAACTCAGGGGATAATTACAGGAGGGGATAAGTAATGAAAAAAGGAAATAAGGTAATAGAAATCAAAAATATAAGAAAAGATTTCGGAAACAGAACAGTTTTAAAAGATATAAACTTTGATGTATATGAAAAAGAAGTTGTAAGTATAATCGGTTCCTCAGGGAGCGGAAAATCCACTCTTTTAAGATGTATTAATTTACTGGAAAGACCTACAGGGGGAGAAATACTTTTTCATGGAAAAGATATAGTTTCAGGCAATGTTCCGCTCATAAAATTAAGAGAAAAAGTGGGAATGGTTTTTCAGCAGTTTAATTTATTCAATAATCTGAGTGTACTGGACAACTGTGTGATAGGACAGGTGAAAGTACTGAAAAAATCTCGTGAAGAGGCTGAAAAGACCGCAAAGGAACTTCTTACAAAAGTCGGTATGGAAAGATACGTTCATGCAAAACCTTCCCAGATATCAGGAGGACAAAAGCAGAGAGTGGCTATTGCAAGAGCACTGGCAATGGAACCTGAAGTTTTATTATTTGATGAACCAACATCAGCTCTTGATCCTGAAATGGTAGGGGAAGTTCTAAAAGTTATGAAAGATCTCGCAAATAGCGGTCTTACTATGATTGTAGTTACACATGAAATGAATTTTGCTCATGATGTTTCCAGCCGTGTAGTTTTTATGGATCAGGGTATCATTGTAGAAGATGACAGACCGGAAGTAATTTTTGACAATCCTGTACATGATAGAACCAAAGAATTTTTGTCAAGAATGTTAAATAAATAGTATTGATATTATTGGAAAAATAATGTAAAATAAAATGAAATTTAAATAAATAATAAAATTAAGGAGAAAAAATGAAAAAATTAAAGTTGACTGATGAAGAAAAAGAAATATTAAAAGGAAACGAAGAAGGGATAAAGCAAGCGTTCATTAACAAAGCTGCTCTTGCAGCTGCTGAAAAAAATGAATTTTCAGAACAGGAAAAAGAAGAATTGGATTATTTTTATAACAATGAAAAAACAAAATATTTCGTAGCAAAACAGATAGAAGATAAAATATCTGTAGATGCAGATGAAGTTGTAAAAATTTATAATGAAAATAAGGCACAGTTTGATGCGCAGAATGTTCCTTTTTCTCAAGCAAGAGATATAATACAGAGAGATCTTTTAAATCAGCAGGTTGCAACACTTGAAAATGAAGAGTTCAATAAAATAGTACAGGAAATGGGAGAAACGGTGGAAATAACAAAAAAGGAAATTTTATTTTCCCAAGGGAATCCTGATGTAATAAGAAATATTATATTGAATAAAATAGTAACTGAAAAAGCTAAAGAAAATGATTTTGAAAAGAAAGAAAAAAATAGCCTGAAAATAATAAAAGACAATGTTCTTTTAAATTATTACATTGATTTGGAAGTAAGAAAAAAAGTACAGGTTACTCATGAAGAAATAGTAAATATATATGAAGCTGAAAAAGGTAAATTAGGAAATGTAACTCCTAATGACGCTTATAATCAAATAGCTAACGGATTGTTAAATAATAAAGCAAATGAAGAGAGAACAAATGTTATAAACAAAATAGTTGAAGAATATAAAATTGATGATTTAGTTAAGGAAAATTTATAAGAAATTGAGTTTAAATTTAAAGCAGATACGGACTAAATTTGAAAATAAATATGATATATTAAAAAATGTGGAAAATTAGAGAAAATTTCTAATATATAAAGATTTTTTACTTGACAATTAAAAGCAAATAATATATAATCTCTTAATGTAATTAATCCTTTCCCACAAAGGACCGTTATCCTAAAAATGATAAAATCTAGGAGGATAAAAAGTGAATAAATACACTGTAATGCAAAAAAAAGAAGAAGTAACAAGAAACTGGTATGAAATTGATGCCGAAGGAAAAATATTAGGGAAATTGGCATCAGAAATTGCCGTAAAATTAATGGGGAAACATAAACCAAGTTATACACCTCATGTTGACGGAGGAGACTATGTAATAGTTACAAATGCAAAGAAATTTGCTGTAACAGGAACAAAAATGTTGAGCAAAAAATATTATAGACATAGTGGATATCCTGGAGGACTGAAAGTGAGAAGTCTGGAAGAAATGCTTGAAAAAAAACCTACTGAAGTAATAAGAAAAGCAGTTGAAAGAATGTTGCCTAAAAATAAATTAGGTAGTCAAATGATCGGAAGATTAAAAATTTATGTAGGGTCAGAGCATGATCATAGTGCTCAAAAACCTGAGAAGATAGAGTTATAGGAGGTAATTTAGGTGGCAGAAAAAATTCAATATTTAGGAACAGGTAGAAGAAAGACTTCAGTAGCAAGAGTTAGATTAATTCCGGGAGCTTCAGGAATTGAAATAAATGGAAAAAATATGAGAGAATACTTTGGTGGAAGAGAACTGTTAGCAAAAATAGTTGAACAACCGTTAGAATTAACAGAAACTTTAAATAAATACGGAGTTAGAGTGAATGTAAACGGTGGAGGGAATACAGGTCAGGCAGGAGCTATAAGACATGGTGTTTCAAGAGCTTTAGTTGTTGCTGATGAAGAATTGAGAGGAGCTTTGAAAGAAGCAGGATTCCTGACAAGAGATTCAAGAATGGTTGAAAGAAAAAAATATGGAAAAAAGAAAGCAAGAAGAAGCCCGCAATTCTCAAAAAGATAATATTTTTCAAATTATTGGACTGTTATGGTTTCTGCCTTACGATGTGTTCAACAGTAAAAATGGCTTAGAAATGGCGTAATCATAAATAGGGAAAGTAGGAGTAAAATCCTACTTTTTATTTTTCTATTTACAGTTAAAAAAAATGCAATATTTTTATAAAAATTTTCTTTGAAATAATTGTAAAATAGACTTATAAATGATAAAATTAAAAAAATACAGTTTATATAGAAAAAGGAGAAAAAAAGATGAAAAAAAGAAATAAATTTTTAGGAATATTAGGATTACTGATAGGTGTGATACCGGGAATAATATTATATGTAATTGCTTCAAGATTGAGGATATTTGCTTCTATAACAGTAGTAGCAATATTTTACGGATCAATTTTTGGAGGAAGTTTTTTTTCAAATTTATTTTCAGGTGAGTCTGATGAGAACGAAATCAATGATGGAATGAAGTATTATGAAGAGGAAGATAATCTTTCAAAAGGAACTGTCGCTTTGGCAACATTGTTTTCATTAATAGGAGTCTATATTGCCGAAGTTCTGGATTATACTTTAAGTATAGTAAAAGAATATCCTGAAGTGCCTTTTAGCGAAGCATTTAATTTTTCTCTTACAGATATTTTTCAAAGTCCCGTATACTTACTCATAAGCTGTGTAATTGTTTTATTTATAGGGGTTTCTTCAATGATAAAAGCAGGAAGAAACTAAAGGAGTGGAGAAGTTATGAAAGTAATAGGACTGATAGGCGGTATGAGTTGGGAAAGCACTGTGACATATTATCGGATAATAAACGAAAAAGTAAAAAATATGTTAGGAGGGCTTCATTCGGCAAAATGTATTTTATATAGTGTTGATTTTCATGAAATAGAAGAATGTCAGGCAACAGGTAATTGGGAAAAAAGTGGAGAAATACTTGGAAATGCTGCACAGAGTTTAGAAAAATCCGGAGCTGATTTTATAGTAATATGTACGAATACAATGCATAAAGTTGTCAATATTATTAAAAAGAAAATTTCTATTCCTATATTTCATATTGCCGAAGCAACAGCAGATGAAATTTTAAAAAAGGGAATAAAAAATATCGGTCTTTTAGGAACAAAATACACAATGGAGCAGGAATTTTATAAATCGGTATTAACTGAAAAAGGTATAAATGTGATAATTCCCGATAAAGATGATATGGAAATTATAAATAAAATAATATATGATGAGCTTTGTGTGGGGATTATAAACAGTAATTCCAGATTAAAGTATACTGAAATAGCGAATAAACTTAAAAATAAAGGAATAGAGGGGATTATACTGGGATGTACTGAAAT
Organism: Leptotrichia sp. OH3620_COT-345; assembly: GCF_003932895.1. Classification (NCBI taxonomy): domain Bacteria; kingdom Fusobacteriati; phylum Fusobacteriota; class Fusobacteriia; order Fusobacteriales; family Leptotrichiaceae; genus Leptotrichia; species Leptotrichia sp. OH3620_COT-345. Next base: position 100,413 of record NZ_RQYW01000009.1, read on the forward strand.
AGGACTTTTAATAGGCCAGGAAAATATTGACATTCCATTATTTGATACGGCATTAATTCACGCAAAAAAGGCGGCGGAATTTTCAATAAACGGAAATATATAAATTGGAAAATGAGGTGAAATATGAATATAATTTTAGATGATATTATTAATTATAAAAATATAATAAAAGATTTCGGAGTAGATCCTGTAAATAAAAGGTTCATTACTACAGGAGATAAACTGGTATTTTTTAAAAACGGTGTAATTGAAAAAGAAATAGCAGGAAAAATTAAGAATTCAGAGATAATAAAATATATTAGAGAAAAAAATCAGCTTTTTGTTTCAAGTATTTTTTTTGTGTCCACTCAAAATGGAAAAATATTTAAATGTGACAGTATAAAAAAGAAAATAGTAGAATCTGTCTTTGATTTTGAAAAACCGATTGAATTTATTAATTTTACTAAAGGAGGAAAAGTAGTTTATATTGAAAATAATATATTGTATTCATATGATCCTAATTCAAAAGAACTGATTTCGGAGGTAATTTTAACAGAAGAAGAAAAACATAAAGGAAACTATAAGATATTTACAAGCGGAGAAAATATTATTTTAAAATATAGGGAACTTCATAGTCAGACAAATATTATAAATATTTTTGACAGTAAACTTGAAAAAATATTTGACATAAAAACTGAGAATAACCACATATATTCTAAAATTGTAGATTTAGAATATATAGCAGGAACTGCAACGGGTGAAATTGAAATATGGAATATTTTGGAAAAAGAACTTTATAATTCATTAAAAATTTCTGATACAAAAATATCGTATATTGAAAGAAGTAATGAAAATTATTTTATCGGAACAGGTAACGGAGATCTGATTATTACAGATTCTGAATTTAAAGTTTTAAAAGTTCAAAATATATTTAAGAGTGAGATTAGAAAAATTTGTGTTATTGAAGACGGAATATTTGTTCTGGGAACTGATAACAGAATAGTTACTTTAAAGATAACAGGAAATAAAAATGAAAAGTCTGAAATACTTTTTAGAGAAAAGTTTTTAAAAAAACATAATATACATAAAGATTATTATGATTTTTTTACATTTGAAAAAATAGTAAAAATACATAATTTTTTGAAGCAGATGGAAATTCAAAAAGTAAATTACATTCCTAAAGAGGAAAATATATTTAAAATATTTTCAGATTCTCTTTATTCAAGAAAAGTTTGTTTAATAGGGAAAGAGATTTATTTTCAATATAGTGAATCTTCGGAAAATGACTCCGAAAAGGAAAAATCGTCATGGGATGATCCTGAAATAAGCACTTCACTGAAAAATATATTAAAACTTATATATAAGACATATATGGGAAAATCAATAGATATAAACAATATAAAAGAAAAAATACTAAGCGGAAATTTTAAAATATTTTCTCCGGACAAACTTATTAAATCATGGAAAGAGCAGGGAGTTTTATTTTTGAGTAGAGCATTGACGGTAATTGACGGAAAGTCAGGGGAATATTCTAAATTTTGGATACCTTTTATAAAGGAATTATGTAGATATATATCTTTACATAATAAAGATATGGTTTATTTTTTATGGGGAAAAGATACCGAAATATTTGAAAAAGATATAATTTCGGGAGAAATAATAAAGCACGGATCTCCAGCAGTTTCGGGAAATATCGGAAATGAAAAAGATTTTTTAAATAGCAAATGTTTTGAAAAAACAAAAAAGATTATAAACTGGACAGGATTTGAGATTTCCGAGGTAAAAGAAAATATAAAGTCTGAAAAAGATGATTTTAGGCTTTTTTAAAGAAATTTGGATGAAATATCTATATTTCTATTTCAAAAAAGATTGTGCCCGAAAATAATTTAATTCAAATTTTATAAACATTCAAAAATTCCGGTGCACTGTATTATTTTCATATTCCGATTATTGGTTTCAAATTAAAAACTTTTTAGAATTTTTTATATTATAAAGTTTGGGTGTAATGATTAATCTATAAGAATGAAAGGTAAAATATAGTTAAGAGAGGATAGGAGTTTTATATGTCAACTGTACTTATAACAGGAGGAAGTTCAGGGATAGGAAAAGAATTGGCATTTTTATTTGCTCAGAGAAATTATAATTTATATTTGCTTGCAAAATCTGAAGAAAAACTGAAAAAAGTACAAACTGAGATTTTAAATAAATATAAAATTAATTGTGATATAATTAAATATGATTTAAGAGAATTGAAGAAAATAGAAAAAAATTTTGAAGATTTGGAAGCGGATGTATTGGTGAATTGTGCCGGAATAGGTGAAATATCAAGTATGGACAATATTTCAATAGAGAAAGAATTAGATATATTCAAGTTGAATACAATTGCACCTGTAATTTTAACAAGAATATTTATTAAAAAATATTTATTAAAAAAAGAAGGAACTGTTATTAACATATGTTCCACGGCAGCTTTATATCCTAATCCTTATTTGGGTGCATACAGTGCATCAAAAGTTTCTTTGCTTTATTATTCTCTTGCTTTGGATAGAGAAGTAAACAGTAAAAATAAAAATATAAGAATATTAAGTATATGTCCCGGTCCTACTGCTACAAATTTTTTTAATGAAAGTACAAAGAGAAAATTTTCTACATATGTAAAATATGAAATGAAAGTTCGAGATACTGCAGGACATATAATAAAAGCTTTTGATAAAAAGAAAAGCTTTACTGTTATCGGTTTTAGAAATAAATTTTTTGTAAGGATGATTAGATTTTTACCTGTTACAGCTCAGACAAAAATAGTTGAAAAGTTTTTGAAAAAAGGAGTATAAAATGTTAATTTTCAGAAGTTTACTGATTTTAACAATAATTTTATTTATTTTAAGAATTTTCTTTTCATGGAGATATTTTAAAAATATTGAAAAAAAAGAAAAAAAAGAGATAAATGAAGAAAAGTATACAATTATTCAAACAATACTTTCAGGAGATTCAAGATTAAAGGAAGATTTATCGGCAAATCTAAAAAATACCCATAAGATGAAATTTATGTGGCTTATTGATAAGAGTGATTTATCGGCATATGAAACAGCTATAAATATTCTCCAGGAATTTCAGAAAAACATTAATCTAGAAAATAGAGTGGAAATTTTTCTTATAGATGAAGTTCCTCAGGAATTGAATCCTAAAATTTTTAAAATCAGTCAAGTAATTGAGAAAGTAAAGACAGAATATACAATTATTTTAGATGACGATACGGTAATTGATATTGAGAGAATAAAAGAATTCGGGATATATGAAAACTATGAAAACAGTCAAAATGAATGGCTTGTTACGGGAATACCTTATAATTACGGAACAAAAGGAATATGGACAAATATGATTTCGGCATTTGTGAACAGTAATTCATTTCTTACATATTTTTCAATGGCATATGTGAAAGAAACAAGAACTTTAAATGGAATGTTTTATATGGGAAAAACTGATTTGTTTAGAAAATATAATGTATTTGAAAATATAAAGTACATGCTTTGTGATGATTTGGCATTAGCTGAATACATGTTGAAAAGAAAAGTGGAAATAATACAGACAGCTGTTTTTTGTAATGTACGGACGACAGTAAAAAACTTTACTTCTTACATGCTTCTTATGAAAAGATGGCTTTTATTTTCAAAAATATATATGAAAAATGCTTTTTCCTTGAAATTTTTCACATTGGTACTGCTTCCGTCAATAATGCCTTTTTTACTGCTTATAACGGGATTAATCTTGGGAATAAAATATAATGTATTTGTTTTTTTATTTTTTGCAGTGAAATCATCTGCAATGTATATTTTTAGAAATAAAATGCTCAAGAAAAAGGAAAAATCAACGGTTATTTTATATGAAATAGCAAGTGATTTGATTTTGCCGGTTATTTTTATTTATACTTTAGTAACTCCTCCAATAATAAAATGGAGAAATAAGAAAATTCGTGTTATGGATGGGAAAATTCGTTATGAATAAATTTGGAAAATATTTAAAAAAACTCGAAAAATTGGATAATTCAAAAACTTTCTTGAAATCTGACAGAATAGTACTGTTATTAAGTGGAAGCAGTAATTATGAAACTTCTGCTTTATCAGATGTACAGAAAAATTTTCTCGAAATTTTTAGAAAGTACGGGTATGAAATTATAAAATCCAATTTTCCGTATAACAATGATTTTGAGCATGAAAATTTTGAAGATGTATCTATATTAAAAGCAAGTATATCGAATATTATTTATTATTTACATACTTTATATAATAAAAGATTCAGAAAAGAAATAAAGAGGCATTTTTTGCCTTTATCTGAATTTAATGACATAATTATAGTGACACAAAGTTCAGGATTGAATTTATTGAAAGTTGCTTTGGAGAGTTGGGATATTTCAAACAGAAAAGTAAAAATATTTGCTTTAGGAGCTTTTTCCTATGGTCATAGAAAAATTCAAAATTGTGTCATTTTTAAAGGTAAAAAAGATGTTTATGCTAATTTTATGGATTTTCATAAATGTGATATAAAAGTTGATTGTGGGCATTTCGACTATTTGAAAAATGAACAAGTAAAGGAGATAATATATGAATGGCTTGAAAAAAATAAAAATTAGTGCTGTTTCTCCCCCTTTCAGTGGACATCTGTATCCTTTGATGGAACTTCTGCTACCTCTTTTAAATAGTGGAATGTATGAAATCACAGTATATACGGGAATGCAGAAAGAAAAAGCGGTAACGGATACGGGATTGAACTGTAAAATTATTTTAAAAGACAAACCTTCAGCTTTGGAAAATATAGCAAATACTTTAAAACAGACAAATATGCTGACTATGTATAAACAATTCAGAGATAATATAAAAATGATACCTCAAATAATGAATGAATTGGAGGAAGAATTTAAAAAAGATAGACCTGATATTGTGATAGCCGATTTTGTGGCAATTCCTGCAGGACTGGTATGTAATAAAATGAAAATACCGTGGATAACATCTATACCCACGGTTTTTGCAATTGAAAATAAAACTACGACACCCGGATATTTAGGAGGATTATATCCTCGAAAAGGTTTCTTATATCAAATAAGGGATGCAATTGGAAGATTTGCAGTAAGAAGTGCAAAAAAAATCCTTGCTTTTTTAGCAGTGAAAAAACTGAAACTTAATAATTTTAAATTATATAATGAAAAAAATGAAGAGACTATTTTTTCTCCATATTCTATTTTAGGACTGGGAATGAAAGAACTTGAATTTAGAGATGATTTTCCTGAGCATTTTGTGTGGGCGGGATATCCTGTTCCTACATTTGATAAAAATATTTATCCCCTTATAGATGTGTCAAATTTTAGGAAAACTGTATTTGTTACAAATGGTACACATGTATTATGGGGGAAAAAAGGTCTTGTGGAAATAGTGAAAAAGCTGTCAAATATTTATCCTGATATATGTTTTATAGTATCTTTGGGAGATTACGGAAACAAAGAAAAGGAAATAAAAAAAGTTTATGAAAATATGTTTATTTATCACTATATAGATTATGCAGTAATTTTTCCGAAATCCGATTATATTATTCATCATGGAGGAACAGGAGTTCTTTATAACTGTATAAAGTATAACAAGCCGTCGGTGGTAATTCCTCATGACTATGATCAGTTTGACTATGCTGTCAGGATAATTTTATCAGATGTTGGAATAATTGCAAATTTGAAGTCTGAAAAGTCTGTTATAAAAGCTGTAGAAAAAATGCTGAATCGTTCAGAATGGAAAAATCTTGAAAAAATTCATAATAAGTTTGAGGAATATCCTTATGATAAAATTCTGAAAGATGAAATTAGAAGAATTCTTCAAGTTTAAAAATCGAAAAATTTATAGAAAGTATGTGAAAGTAGGAAAAAATGAAAGTTTTAGTGACAGGAGCTACAGGATTTTTAGGAAAATATATTATAAATGAGCTGACAGAATATGGTTATAATGTTGTTGCTTTTGGACGAAATGAAGAAATTGGAAAGAATCTTGAAAAAAATAAAAAAGTTATATTTTTTAAAGGAGATTTTACTGATAATGAAAAATTGTCCGAAGCAATAAAAAATGTTTCGGGAATAATTCATGCAGGAGGACTTTCCACTGTATGGGGTAAATGGCAGGATTTTTACAATGCCAATGTAAAAAGTACGGAAAATATTTTGAAACTATGTAGGGAATATAGTATAAAAAAACTGGTATTTATTTCTTCACCCAGTATTTATGCGGGAGATAAAAACCAGCTGAACGTAAAAGAGGAGGATGCTCCTAATGAGAATAACTTGAATTTTTACATAAAAAGTAAAATAGAAGCTGAAAAAAAAATTAGGGAATATAATGATATTCCGAGTGTTATACTGCGACCGAGGGGACTTTTCGGTATAGAAGATACCAGTGTTATTCCGAGGCTTCTTCATCTGAATAAAACAAAAGGTATTCCTATTTTTGGAAAAGGAGAGCAGTATATAGATGTCACATGTGTTGAAAATGTGGCATTGGCTGTAAGGCTAGCTTTGGAAAATGAAAATGCGATAGGACAGGTATATAACATTACAAATGATGAACCTATGATGTTTAAAGATGTTCTCGAGCTTTTTTTCAGAAAAACAGGTATAAAAGGTAAATATGTGAAGAGAAATTATTTTTTAGCAAAATTTTTAGTCAGTATTATTGAAAAAATATACCTGATTGCAGGTATAGATAAGGAGCCTCCTTTTACCAAATACACTCTTTATTTAATGAGGTACAGTCAGACACTTTGTATAGAAAAGGCTAAAAAAGAATTGGGGTATAAACCGAAAATGACTGTAGTTGAAGGAGTAAAAAAATATGTCGAACATAATAGAAGAAATTAGATATTTTTCTTGCGGATACTGTACAAATGAGATGAGCAGGATATTTAAGGGAGTTCCGAAAAAAAAATTGAATTTTTATGCAGGAGTATTTTTAATAAAACATAGAAAATATGGTTACGTACTTTATGATACAGGATATAATATAAGACTGTTGAAAAACACCATAAAATATATGATATATAAAAAGCTTAATCCTGTTACTTTGAAAAGGGAAGATATGATTGACAATCATTTGAAAAAAGCGGGAATAAAGGCAGAAGAGATAAAAAGGATTATTTTATCTCATCTCCATCCTGACCATATAGGAGGGATTGAGTATTTTTCTGATATTGAAATTATTATAACGGAAGAATGCTTCAGAGAATACGATAAATCATCTTTTAAATCGTTGATTTTTAAGGAATTTTTACCTAAAGATTTTGAAAAAAGATTAAAAATAATAAATTCGGAAAATAGGAATAAAAATATTTATGGAATTGAGAGTTATGATTTATTTAATGACGGAAGCTTTTTACTTATAAGTATAAATGGACATTCAAAAGGACAGTGCTGTGCATTTTTTCCTGAGAAAAATTTATTTATAGCTTCAGATGTGTGTTGGGGTATGGAGTTGCTTTTATTGACAGAGAAAATGAAGTTTTTGCCTAAAATGGTTCAGGATAATTTTTCTGAATATAAAAAAGGAGTGGAAACGCTTAAAAAATTAGCCGAAAAAGGAGTGAAAATTATAGTAAGCCATGATCCTCCCGAAAGAATAAGAGGTGTGTTAGATGAATAAAATATCCGGACTGATAATTTCATTTATTAAGACGAGATGGTTAAATAAATTTAATACAAGAGAAAAACTTGAAAAATATCAAAAAAAGAAAATAGAAAAATATTTGAAGTTTTTAAAGAAAAAATCTCCTTATTTTAAAGAGAACTATATTAGCGAAGGCTTCAGAATGGATAAAAAGTTTATGATGGAAAATTTTGACAGTCTTAATACTTTAGGTATAAAAAAAGAAAAAGCTATGGAAATAGCTCTTGAAAACGAGAGAACGCGTAATTTTACAAAGAAATACGGAAGAATTTCGGTAGGATTGTCTTCCGGAACATCAGGTCATAGAGGAATTTTTGTAACTACCGAAAAGGAACAGGGGATATGGGCCGGAACTATATTAGCGAAAATGCTTCCTGAAAAGAAACTTTTTGGACATAAGATAGCTTTTTTCCTGAGAGCGGATAATGATCTTTACAAGTCGGTAAATTCTCCTGTTCTTAAACTTGAATATTTCGATACTTTTAAAAATATTGACAGTCATGCTGAAAGGCTTAATATTTTTAAGCCTACTATTCTAATAGCCCCCGCTTCGATGCTGTTACTGCTCTGTAAAGCAAAAAAATCAGGAAAACTGGATATTTCCCCTGAAAAGATTATTTCAGTAGCTGAGATACTTGAAAAAGAGGATGAGAAATATATCCGAGAAATTTTTAATGTTAATCAGATACATCAGGTTTATCAAGCAACAGAAGGATTTTTAGGATATACATGTCGATATGGTTCAATTCATTTGAATGAAGATATAATAAAGTTTGAAAAGGAATATATTGATGATAAAAGATTTTATCCGATTATAACCGATTTTACAAGAACGAGTCAGCCTTTTGTTAAATACAGACTGAATGATATTTTGGTTGAAAGCTCCGTTCCTTGCAAATGCGGCTTGGTATACGAGAAAATTGAGAAAATTGAAGGACGTTCAGATGATATTTTCAGGTTTATAAATAAAAACGGTAAAACTGTGATCGTCTTTCCCGATTTTATAAGGCGATGTATGATTTTAGCGAAGAATATAAGAGAATATAAGGTTTTTCAGACAGATTATAATTATTTGGAAATAGCAATACAGAATTTACAGCCGGATCAGAAAAAGGAAATTTTAAAGGAATTTGGAAATCTATTCAGTTCAATTAATGTGGAAAATGTAAATATAAAATTTATTGAATATAAAACGGATAAATATGTGAAATTAAAAAGGATTTGCAGGAAAATAAAGTAAATGAGGTATGAAAATGAAAAAATTGGAAATTATAGGATATGGAACAGCTTTCCCGAAAAATACTGTAAAATTTGGAAATGATATACGTTATAAAATAGAAAAAAGTGAAACACAGCTGGAACTTGCCGTAGAAGCATGTAAAAAAGCAATAAAAAAATCTGAAATTTCAATAGAAGAAATAGACTGTATAGTCTGGGCAAGTGCTGTGGGGGTTCAACCTATCCCATGTACAGCTGCACTTATTCATGAAAGAATAGCTTTCGGAACTGATATTCCCGCACTGGATATAAATACTACGTGCACAAGCTTTATAACTGCCCTTGACATGATGTCTTATTTAATAGAAGCAGGAAGATACAAGACAGTTTTAATAGTTTCCTGTGATGTTGCTTCAATAGCTTTAAATCCTGAACAGAAGGAAAGTTATGAGCTTTTCAGTGATGGAGGAGCGGCAGTCATTCTAAGACAGAGTGAGAAAGACAAAGGAATAATTTCCGCTATACAGAAAACATGGTCGGAAGGTGCACATTCTACAGAAATTAGAGGAGGTTTGTCAAATCTTCATCCGAAAAATTATTCAGGAAAAACTGAAAAGGAATTTATGTTTGATATGAACGGAAAAACTGTTTTATCTCTTTCAATAAAAAAAATACCCGATATGGTGAAAGAATTTTTGCATAAGGGGAATATAACGATAGATGATATAGATATGGTTATTCCACATCAAGCAAGTATGGCTATGCCTTTTGTCATGGAAAAGCTAGGCATTCCTCAAAAAAAATATATAAACCTTGTAAGAGAGCATGGAAATATGGTTTCAGCTTCGGTGCCTGTGACTTTATGTACTGCCTTTGATAGAGGCATAATAAAATCGGGAGATATAATTTTGCTTATAGGAACAGCAGCAGGGCTTACGACGAATCTGGTAATTATGAAAATATAAAATTTCTGAAAATTTTGTTTTAAAACTTTCATAAAAAAATTTAGAGGATGCTATATGAAAAGATAAATTTGATAATTTAAAAAAGAAACATTTGTTATTTGTGTTTTATTTTTTAATTTTCGGATTTTTTTTATTTGAGATATTAGATATGAAAATTAATATTTTAGAATAAAAAGAATAATTAAATTTTGGCAAAATTTTATAAAAATAATTTAAAAAAATTTTTATATTTTTTGAAAGAAAAAAATAATTGTGTTCTAAGACAAAAAACTTAATTAACTTATTTTTAATTTTATGGAATTAAAAATATGATTTCAAAACCATTTTAGAGGGATTGAAGGTTATAGATTTTTTATTTTAGAGCTATAATTAAAAATCTTCCTTTTGTTGTATAAGACAATATTTTTTTTATGTATTGTATTATAAGAAAAAATATAGTATTTTATTAGTAAAGAATTAGAATTGAGGAAAATGAAAATTTTATTTTATAAAAATCTTATTAAAGAAAAAGGTGATTATATTGGATTTGGATATTGTGAAGTGGTTTATTACATTCTTAGTTTTATTGAATACAGTAATATTATTAGTGTTTAATATTTTAAAACTTATTTAGAATTTACAAAAAAATCAAAAAAGGAGAGTACTATTTTATGAGTCAGAAGTTAGGAAAAACTTTATTAATGTTAATATCCGTATTCTTACTTTCAGCAAATGCAGCGGCTGTAAGAAAGCTTACAAAAGAACAGATGAGAGAAAATACAATTAGAATAAATGCTCTGGAAATAGATGAACTGGAAGTAAAATTAAAAGAAAAATCTATTGATGATGAAATAACAGTTGTATTGGATGATCGAGCACTGAACTTTGATTTTGACAAATCAATTGTAAAACCTCAGTATTATAGTATATTGAGAAATTTAAAAGAATTTATAGAAAAGTATGACTATGATGTGACAATAGTAGGGCATACTGATGCTAAAGGAAGTAATGAGTATAACATGAGACTGGGTCAGAGAAGGGCAAACAGTGTAAGAAATAAATTGCTAGAATTCGGGTTATCATCAGATAGGATAAAAGGTGTCGAATCAAGAGGAGAAGAGGAACCTGTAGCAACGAATAACACTGATGAGGGAAGATTCCGGAACAGAAGAATAGAATTTAAACTTGTAAAAAGAAAATAACCGTCATTTTTTATTTTTATAGAGTTTTATCCTTTTAAATGTCTTTTGCTCCTTTGTTAATTGCAAAATATATGGGAAAAAAACTGATTATTAAATACACAGAATTATAAATAAAAAAAAATTAAATGTAAAGAGAAAAGAGAAAAAAATGAAAAAAGTATTTAACTTAGTAAAAATACTATTGATTTTTCTTTTTATGTGCGTATTAAATATTTCAGAAAATAAAAAAATGATGATACATCTTCTCAAGCTATTAGAGAAAATTTCGAAGAAGTCATTAAAAATATAAAAGAGAAAAAAATGGATTATATTGAAAACCAACAATGTTTTATTTCTCATTGGAATAGAACAATAAAAAATTTTACACAGGAGTATCTAAAGATTTTTGCTTCTTGTGTAACATACAATTCGGAAAGGGATATTAATTGGGATTATCCAAATATTCCCAATGAAGAAGAACTTTCAGTAATATATGTGTATGAGGAAAAATTGATAAAAAAAGTGAAAAATGATTTGGCACGAAGAAAGGTTACATATTTTTTTGAAAGACTTGATTATTATAAACCTGATTCTCTAAAATACAGGAAAAAGAAATTTTATTATTATTAATAATTATTAAAAATTAAATATTATAAGGAGGAAAAGTGAGAAAAGCAATATTATTTTTAACGGGGCTTATGGTAATTTCAGCAGTAAGTTATTCTGCACCTAAAAAAAGTCTTGCAGACAGTTTGGATGCAATAGAAGCAAAATTTAATAATCTTCTTGAAAAGGAAGCGCAAAAGAAAAGAGAATTTGAAGCACAGAAAGTACAGCTTGAAGCTGAAGTGGAAGATTTGAAATCAAAAGAGCAGGGA
>NZ_RQYW01000010.1 GCF_003932895.1 Leptotrichia sp. OH3620_COT-345
ATTTCTTCCGCTTTTTTACTTTGTGATTCTCTTTTTATCTCTGCCGCTCTCTTCTGTATACTGTTTGTATTTGTTACAGGTATTTCTTCCATAACCGACGGCTCTTCGATTTTTTCCATCTTCTGTTGCTGTTTTTGTTCTTCTGCCTGTCTTTTTCTTGCTTCTCTTAACAGTCTGTCCACTGCAGGATCACTGTAACTTAATTGACCTATTACAAGTAATATTAATCCTGACAGTATAAATGTCATCTTTTTAAATTTCATTTTTCCTCCTTAAATTTAATATAAAAAATATATAACAATATTTATAAATCAAATATTTAATTAAGTAAATATATTTAATTAAATTTTGTATTGATTTTTCTAAAATTTTAAAATTAATGCAGTTATTTATACAAAATGTTTCTTTATAACCTATATAGATGCTTTATTTGAATATAATTATTTTCATATAAAATGACAAAAGGAAATTAATATATTTAATTAAATTTTATTTATCTTTAGCTTACCTTATTTTTTATTAAGTCAACTCATTTGAGAAATTTTCTAACTCCTAATTTTTTCCTGAAGAGTCGTGATATCTTTCTCTATTTTTATATGTCTTTATAGGTCAAAACTTAATATCAAACAAGTTTTCTATCACAATTTTTTTATTTATTTCTTTATTTAAATATAAAATCGGTCAAATTATTTCATTTTATTACTAACAATATATTTATCGAATACATTTATTTTCTTCTTCATTTTTCTTAATCATTTTTTATACTTTAAATGTCAGAACTATTCGGTCATTTTATGTTAGCCCGTATACTGCCTTAATTATAAATTTCTTTCTACTTATTTTTCACTTAGATTTTATCATATAATTTTCTTAGCATTCCATCTACTAAGAAGTATAACAAAAATAAATTCAAAAGACAATATAAAAATTTTATTTAATACTATAAATTATATATTAATGTTTTAAATAAAATTAATAAACAAAATATCATATTCTAACATAATAAATGAAATTAAAATTATTATTATAAATTAATTTTTAATTCTATTTTTTATGAATTTAAAAAAATATCCTGTTTTTATTATAAAAGGTAACTTCTCCAATATTTAATATAAAATTTATTTATAAAATAAAAAATATATTGACATTATCACTAATTAGTGGTAATATATTTTTATACTAATTAGTAATAAATTTCAAAATCTAAATTAAAGGAAAAATCTTATGAATAAAGAAAGTAAACCCCTTACAAAAGAAAATTTATCATTATATGCAATGATAGTTTTTAAAAGAGCGGAAAGAACTATTTCAAACATAACGGTGAGAAACATTAAAAAAATGGGACTTACCCTCACACAGTTCGGTGTTCTTGAAGTTCTTCATTCAAAAGGAGAACTTAAAATATGTGAACTTATTGAAAAAATGTTATCCACTTCTGGAAATATGACTGTTGTTATTAAAAATATGGAAAGAAATGGATGGATTTACAGAAATATAGATAAAAAGGACAAAAGATCTTTTGTTGTGGGATTGACCGAACAGGGAAAAAACATTCTCAAAGTTGTGTTTCCTGAACATGTAAAATCTGTGGAAACAGCTTTTAATGTTCTTACTGATGAAGAAAAAAAAACTTTAATTTGTATTTTGAAAAAATTCAAAAAACTTGAAGAAAAAAACAAATATTAGGAGGAATTAAATTATGAGTAAAAAAAATGTATTATTTATTGTAGGTTCACTAAGAAAAGAATCTTTTAATTCAACAGTTGCAAAATATGTGGAGGAAGTTCTTGAAAAAGATGCTGATGTTGAATATCTTGATTATTCAAAATTGCCTTATTTAAATCAGGATTCTGAATTTCCTACTCCTGAAGAAGTTTTAAAAGTACGTGAAAAAGTATCTTCCGCTGACGGTATTTGGATATTTTCTCCTGAATATAATTTTCAGATACCCGGCGCTTTAAAAAACTTACTTGATTGGCTATCTCGTCCATTGAAACCTTTTGCGTTCCAAGATCCTACAGCAATATCCAATAAAAAAATAACAATCAGCGGAGCAGCGGGAAGCTCAAAAGCCGAAGGAGTTAGAAAACAGTTGTCTGAATTATTAAAATTTATAAGAGCGGAAGTTGTATATGGAGAAGGAACAGGAATTGAATTATCAGGAGAAGCATTTCAAACAAACAAACTTGTTTTATCAGATGAAAATAAAAGTGAACTGCAAAAGCAGTCTAAAGAGTTTTTAGAAAAATTAAATTAATACCTTTATTGTACAATACCTTACCTTAACAAAAAGCTGTTATAAAGTAGAAACATTTCTATTTTATAACAGCTTCTTTATATTTTCACCACTTTTATTCACTATAAGGACCGTTAAGTAATTTCAATGTTACATTTTTTGGATTAGGAAGTAATGATTTATAGCTAAAAAATATACTTCCTTTAATTTCAGAGTATCTTCTGTTCAACCTTACCTGCTCTACAAGTTCATTAGGATTTGACCAATCTTTTACCTTATATGCCGCTTGACCTATGTATAAGTCGGTATTGGTTTTTTTTGCATATTTACTCCACCATTCTACAAGTATACTGTAATCCGCCGCTCTAAACCCTCGCACCCAATAAATCTGAGGTGCCACATAATCTATCCATCCTTTATCCATCCAATGGAGTATATCCGCATAAAGATCATCATAATTTTGAACTCCCGCTTGTGTTCTTGAACCCCTTACAGGATCTGTCGATATATTTCTCCATACTCCGAAAGGACTTATTCCAAACATAACACTTCTATTCTCTTTTTTTATTGATTTGTAAAGTTTTTCTATTAATTTATTTATATTATTCCTTCTCCAATCAGCTATACTTGAAAATTTTTTCCCATATTTTCTGTACTGTTCATTATCAGGATATTCCTGTCCTTTGACTTTATAAGGATAGAAATAGTCATCCATATGAACACCGTCTATATTATATTTTTTAACAACTTCTACTATACTGTCCACAACATAATCATTTACTTCAGGTATTCCCGGATTCAAATATAGTTTTCCTCCATACATTACAGTCCAATCGGGTCTTTTATTTCCTATATTGTCACGGGAAAGTTTTTCTCTTCCCCCTCCCATTGTAAGTCTGTAAGGATTGAACCATGCATGAAATTCTATATTTCTCTTATGTGCTTCTTCAATCATAAATTTTAGCGGATCATATCCCGGATTTATCCCTTGAGTTCCTGTCAAATATTCAGACCATGGAGCATATCTGGAAGGATAAAACGCATCTCCCACCGGCTTTATCTGTACAAATACGGCATTCATATTCCATTTTTTTACATTTTCAAGGACAGAAATAAACTCTCTTTTCTGTTGATCTGCAGTAAGTCCTTTTTTAGACGGCCAGTCAATATTTATTACACTCGCTACCCAAACTCCTCTCAATTCTTTTTTTCCGTTTTTCAAAATCTGCTTTTGAATTTTTAAATTTGAAGAATCATTGTTATAACTGTCTATTATTTTTAATATCTCCTCTTCATCCTGAAAATTATCCGTATTATGTTCGGCATACAGATTTACCGCTCCCAAAATCAAAACGGCAAATAGTATAAATGCTTTTAATATTCTTCTCACTTTACTTAGTCTCCTGTTCTTTTAAAAATTTAAGCTAAAATTATTTTTGATTTATATCATCCGATCGGTTTATTATCTCAAAATCTATGAGAATAGGTAAATGATCCGACAATATAGTTCTAATTACTTCATATTTTTTTATTTTTATTTTTTTTGAACAAAGAATAAAATCAAGTTCTTTTTTAGGGGCCCAACTTGGAAATGTGGGTTTTCTGTGTATATTTACGTTATATAATCCTCCTGCTTTTAAAAACAACTCAATTTCTTCATTCCCCCAAAAAATATTAAAATCTCCGGCAACAATAAAAGGTTTTTTACAAGCTTCTATAAGTTTATATAGTTGTACAATCTGTTTAAGTCTAGTTTTCCCTCCCAATGCAAGATGGACTAAAAATACAATAACAGCTCCCGTTTCAATTTCTATTACAAGTTTTTTCATTCCTTTATCCAGATAATGGAATTTCCGAGATTTTGTCTCCATTTTCGATAAAAAGGCATTTCCATGTTTTTTTACCATAGGAACTTTCATATATCCGGAATTCTCTTCGTATTTACTTTGATACACGTAATAATTTTCAGTTAATTTCCCAAGCAGTTCAGCCTGATTTATTTCTCTTGTTCTAAAAGATCCTAAATCAACTTCTATAAGTCCTACTATGTCGGGATCATAACTCTTTATAAATTCTCCTATACGGTAAATATGATCTAAAGACTGTCCGAGATAACCTCTTATATGTTTTAAAGGTTGATTTAAATACTTTCCTGTTCCGTATCTTATATTATATAAAAGAAATTTCATAATATTACTTCCTAACCAATCCTACTCCATCTCCAAAAGGTAATAAAACAAAATCATATTCATTATTCAATTTTTCTATAAATTCTCTTAACCTTTTCACTATTGTTTTATATTTTTTCGGAATATTTTCATCTTTTTCAGTTACTAATCCTCTGAACATTATGTTATCAATAAATATAATTCCCTCTTCATTTAATAACTTATAACAATTTTCAAAGAACTTTATATATTGACCTTTTGAAGCATCTATAAATATAAAATCCATCATATTTTTTTGATCTTTTTCAATATTTTTTCCAAGTTTCGGTATTTCTTCCAAAGCATCTCCTAATATTAATCTACTTTTTTCAAAAATACCTGCTTTTTTGAAGTTTTCCACGGCTTTAGCATGCCTTTCAGGATTTATTTCAATAGTTGTAAAACTTCCTCCATTTTCAGTAGCAATTTTCCCGAGAAATATCCCTGAATATCCTGTAGCAGTGCCTATTTCAAGTATATTAAGAGGTTTTTTCCCTCGTGCTGTAAATATCATAAAATTAAGTACTTCTTTTGTTACTATCGGAACATTATCTTCCAGACTTTCCTTTTCTATCTCTTCTATATTTTTATCATTTATTTTGAAGAGATTACGGCTATAATCCGATGATTCAAAAAAATTTTCTATCATAACTTTTAACACATTCCTTTTATTTTTATCTTTTTTTTATCTTTTTATTATCTTTCTATTTTCTTTATTTCATAGTTTACTTTCTTTTCATGAGAGCTCATCCTTTCCTCATACTCCTACTATTAACTACAAAATTTTTTAATACTCGAAAATATTCCATTTTCTAAAAATCATAAACCATCTCTGTTCAGACAATTTTTTTCTTAACATTTATTCCTGTATTTTTTCATTGAAATAATTTTAATATCAAATTTTTACTTACATTCCAAGTTTATATTTCCATTATCACAATCTAATTGCTATTTTTTTACTTAAAACTGTTTCATTTACCTTTTAATTCCGGTCTCAATATTGATTATAAAATGAAAAATACAATAAATATGTTTAATGAATATTTTTCAACTATAACAAAATTTGAGTTGAATTGTCTTTGGATACAACTTTTTTCAAAAAAAGCTAAGTATGTTTTCTTAACTGTAAATCCTACAATATCTCCCCCATTTTAAAAACGGGAAGCATTATCGATAACATTATCACACCTACTATTATTGCTATAAATATTATAGATAACGGTTCAAACATTTTAAGAAATATCCTTACTTTTTCTGTTACTCTCTCATAATAAATTTCATATAAATTAAAAAAGGCATTGGATATTTCTCCTGTTTTTTCTCCTATACTTAAAAAATTAACATATTCCTGATTGAAAAAATTCAAATTATAAAAAGATTTTCTTATATTTTCACCTTTTTCCACCTTTATTATAATTTTTTTTATTTCATTATTCAGAATACCGCTTTCAGAGACAAGGCATATTTTAAGTGCCTGTAAAAAAGGGATTTCAGCATTTGTAAGGAAATACATATTCCCTGTAAAATTCAAAACTTTTATATCTTTATATATTTTACTCCAGATCGGAATATTTAACAGTATTTTTTCAAATCTTTCTTTATTTCTATTTTTTATGTAAATAATTATCCAAATGAAAATTATCAATAAAATTGTAACAATAAAGCTGTATTTATTAAAAGTTTCACTAAATTTTATAATTATTTCGGTTATAAACGGCAATTTCTGTCCCGTATCCGAATATACAAGTACAAATTTTGGAACTACAAATTTCAAAAGTACTGTTACAATAATCATAGCCGTAGTGATAACCGTAACAGGATATATACTTAACCCTGCTATTTCTTTTCTTATTTTTTCCTTAAATTTATATTTTTCATATAAATTTTTGAAAACCGCTTCAAGATTTCCGGTCTGTTCCCCTATTCTTATCAATCCCAGAAATTCCTTATCTGATGCTATCTTTTCAAAAGCTTTATTCAAAGGTTTTCCTTTTTCTATAAGTTTTCTTGTCTGTATTATCTTTTCTCTAAACTCACTGCTATAATTTATTGAAACAAGATTTAGCGAATCTAAAAGTTCCATTTTACCTTTTATCAAATAATACATACTTTTCAAAAATGATAATAAGTGTCTATCTTTTATTTTAGTCGGACTTTTTCTATTGAAAAAACTTACCACATTAATCCCCCTCGATTTAATTCTCCTTATTTTTATTCCTTATATTTCCTATTATCTTTTAATATTTTCTCCTTTTTTATTGTTTATTTCCATATTGCTTTCTGCCGTATTTCCTCCTATATTGTTATTGTTTTTTTCGTTATTTTCCGTTATATTTTCTGAATTTTCACTGTCTGTTTTTATATCCGTTTCTTCATTTTCATGTTTTTCCTGTTCAATTTCTTCTTTATGATGTCCGTTTATTTTTGCTTTTGTTGCATTTATATAAGCAGCTCCTATTGAGTACAGCCTTTTAGAAAGTATATTTTTTATAGGCAGCCCCCCTTTATATACAAACGTTTTTTCAAATGAATCTACTCTCGTTAATTGGAGTAGACAGTAAAGCCTTAACAGGAAGCCTATTACAAAGGCTATTCTTATAGTATGGAATGTTTCTCCGAAAATATAAATAACTCCATTATTTATATATGTACCAAGTACACCTCCAAATATTCCTGCAGTAATTGCAGTCATTCCACAAACAGCTGCATATGCTCCCACATAAGCATCCGCAGGCTCTTCTGAAATTTCCATAAGTAAATTCAATAAACTGAGAGTAATTGCCGTAAATCCTACAGCATCTACTATTGCAGCTGTAAATAACATTGATATTTTATTATCTTCTGTCATTGAATAATATATCAGTACAAAATATGTAGTAAAAAATATCCCCATTCTAAGCATTGTTTTATTTCCATATTTATCCGACAACTTTCCATAAAGAACATAAAGTCCGCTTGACAGTATCGCTGTCAGAACTCCCATTTGAGAAATAAATATAATATCCACACCCAATATTTTTATTCTGTAATATTCAAATAAAGGTTTTAAAAATTCCCATGTAAAGAGCCAGACTGAAGCAAATTTGAGATAAATTACAAAATTTTTATTTTTTAATGCCAATTTTATACTTACTTTTTCTATTTTTTTCCCTAAGACAGGTACATAATGAAGGTACATAAAAATTGCAGACACTATTGCCGATAATGACATACATAAAGTAAGAAGAAGCATAGCAACTTTTTTATCATTCATTGACAGGAGATATCCGTAAAGAAGTATATATATTACCGTAGACAAAGAAGAGAAAAAATTTCTCAGTCCGAAATATTTACCTCTGTCCTTTTTTTCAATAATTTCAACCATAGTGGCTGTCCACACATTATTTACAAAGGGAGAAAACAGTGCATAAATAAACATAATTAAAAAATATATTTCAGGCTTCCTTATATCAAATAATATTGCAAAAGGTAATACGCACACTACCATTCTTGATATTGTGACTGACAACATTAAAGTTTTCTTTCTATTTCCGAGAAATCTGTTTACAGATTTTGTAAAAATCTGTAGAAAGTATCCGGCAGTAGGCAGTACCGATACTATTGATATAAAAAACGGATTGAAGTTAAAATATATTGCAAGGCTCAGCATGACAAAACCTTGCATTCCTACATAAAATCCGTTATAAAATATTGCTTCAAATATCGAATATTTTTTCGTCTTGTTTATCTGTTGCTGTATACCCGCATCCAACTGTTTCTCCTCCCAAATTTTAAAATATATAATTTATTTACAATGTCAGTTTGTCCAAAGCTATTTTCCCCAAAGCTAGTGATCCCACAAATCCCGCTTCATCTCCAAGATCCGGACACACAATATATTTGTCTATTTCTTCTAAAATTTCTTTTTTATGGACATAACCGTTTAAAAATTTCTGTACATTTTTCCTTATAAGCGGAAACAGCTGTTTTTGTTTCATTACTCCACCACCCATAATTATTCTTTGAGGAGATAAGATCAATATATAATTTACTATTGCCTGAGCTAAATAATAAGCTTCCATTTCCCATACACACATATCATCTACAAGTTCCTGTCCTTTTTTACCCCATCTTTCTTCAATTGCAGGACCGGCAGCCATTCCTTCAAGACAATCTTTGTGAAATGGACATCTTCCTTCAAAATTATCTTCAGGATGTTTTTTTAAAAATATATGCCCCATTTCAGGATGAGTCAATCCCTGAAGCATTACACCATTTACTATCGCTCCGGCTCCTATTCCGGTTCCCACGGTAATATACATTACATTCTTCAGTCCTTTTCCTGCACCCCACCATGTTTCGGCAAGAGCCGCACCATTTACATCAGTATCAAATTCCATCGGAACATGAAAATGTTTTTTTAATTCCCCTATTATATTATAATCACTCCAGTAAGGTTTCGGAGTTTTTGTTATATATCCATATGTTTTTGAGTTTTTCACAGGATCTATAGGTCCGAAACTTCCGATGCCCATAACATCAAATTTCTTGTTTTTGAAGTATTCAATTACTTTTTCCATTGTTTCTTCAGGAGTAGTCGTAGGGATACTTATTCTTTCTGTAATTTTTCCCTTTTCATTTCCCAAACCACATATAAATTTCGTTCCTCCCGCTTCAATTGCCCCGATTACAGCCATCTTTTATCACATCCTTATTAAAACTTTTTCATTTTATTTCCTTATTTTTTCATTTCATCATGATAAAATTCAAGTATTTCTTTTCTTGTAGCAGTTGCCGTTCCTACTTTTCCCACCACAATACCTGAAGCCATATTTGCAATTACACCTGCTTCATATAAATTCGCTCCGGCACTTATTGAGAGTAAAAAAGTTGAAATAAAAGTATCTCCTGCCCCTGTCACATCGTAAACTTCCCTTGCAACAGTGGGAATTCTCTTATGTTCATTTTCAAAAAGAGAGATACCTTCTTCACTCCTTGTCAGTACTACATTATCAAGTTCCAGCTCGTTTTTAATCTCTTTCATTTTCTGTGCAATTTCATCTTCGCTTTTAAATTTTTTCATTCCGAAATAATCAAGAAGTTCTTTTCTATTAGGTGTAACGGATGTTGCTCCTTTGTAATTTTTAAAATTCTGAGGTTTCGGATCAACAATAGTTTTTTTATTATTTTTATTTGCAATATTTATTATTTCTTCCGAAACATATTTTGTAAGAACTCCTTTATTGTAATCGGACAATAGAATTGCATCAATACTGTCTATATTTTCTTTCAGATTTTTTATAATTACATTTTGTATTTCTTTGGAAATTTCAGTATCTTTTTCTCTATCGAGCCTTAGCAATTGCTGCCCTTGTGAAAGTACTCTGCTTTTTATTATTGTTGGCCTCATCGGATCTTTTACAATGGCTGAAGCATCTATTTTTTTCAGATTCAGCTCATTTATAAACTTTTCTCCGTTTTCATCCCGTCCAACAACACCGTAAACTACAACCTCAGCATCAAGACTTTTTAAATTATTGGCAACATTTGATGCTCCTCCCAAAACAAACCTTTCTTCTTCTATATTTACTACAGGAACAGGAGCTTCAGGAGAAATTCTGTTCACTTTCCCTATGAGATATTCATCCAACATCATATCTCCGACAACTGCAATTTTCACTTTATTGAAATTCTCCAGTATCTCTTTCAGTCTTTTAGCAGAAATCATAACTTTCCCTCTTTTCAAATTAATATATATTTATTTTTCTACTATTATACTACATAAATTCAACTATTTCATTAACATTTGGTTAAAATTATTTTTTAAAAATTCTGAAGTTTTTATTTAATATTCCGTTTCCTGTATTACAGCTTCTATTTCTATATATATGTCCCTTATCTCTCTATTTGTCCTTTTATACTTAAATAACGGACCGATTATAGGTATACTCGATAAAAAAGGAATTTTTCTCACTGTTTCCTTTCCGACATTCTGTTTCAGTCCTCCTATAAAAGTTGATCCTCCATTATTAAGAGTTATTACGGTTTTAGTTTGATTTTTCTGTTTTGCACCTTCAGATGTATTATAACTTGATGTAAGTTTAAAATTACTTATTTCCGTATCCACCTTTAATAATATTTTTTTTATCCCGTTTATCTTCCTTATTTCAGGTAAAATTTTAAAAACTATACCTGCTTCGGAAAATACAGGTTCTATATATTCTACATTATTTTTTGTCGTTTTTCTTTCTCCTACGAGAACCTCTTCCGTAACTTTCAGCTCCCCCTGCTCATCTTCCATTATTAAAAGTGTCGGCATAGCTTCTATCTTTATATCTCCATTTTCTTTCAACAGATTAAAATCAATTCCCAAAAATTTCCCTCCGTTTGAAAATATGGAACCTATTGATATTTCACCATTTAAAAACTTTGCAATAAGATTTGATTTTGCGGGAGGAGAATTTTCTAAATTAATTGACCAATCTACTCCCAGTTTTTCAAATAAATTTGAACTAGTGTCTATTATCGATCCTTTTATAATTATCTGCTCTTTAGGTCTATCAAGAGATTTTATTATTTTTTTTACCTGTATTATTTCCTTTTCTTCCCCACTTATTATTATTTTATTATCAATACCTACAAGTTTAAGATTTTTAAATCCGTCCAGTTTTTCCGAAATTTCTTTTGCATTTCTATATTCCATTTCTATTTCTTCAGTTTTTTCATTTTTTCTGTTTTCTTCTCTATTTTCTATATGTTTTCCACTACCTATATTATTTTTATTGGCATCTTTCATATTTATGTCAGTATTTTTTGGTTCATTTTCAGATAAATTTACACTTTTGCTGTCTTCACTATTTTTCTTATAAATAAATATTTTATTTACTTTTTTAATATCCTGTCTATTCACATAATCATTTATTTTTGATGGAAAAAGATTAATCCCCATTACAAAATGGAAAGCTGATAATATAACCAAAATCAGCTTTCTTTTATTTTTCATATATTTCATAAATCCCCCTATACCTTAATTTTAAATATACTTAAAAACTGTTCTTAATTTTTATATCATTTTCTCTTTCTATAAATCCTAAAGAAATCTTAAAAGCTTTTTCCGAAAGATCAATATACATTTTTGAAGTATCTATGAAAATCCTACTTTTGTTTATATAATATAAAAATTTCCCAAAGTCAGTAAGTCCTCCATCTAATATAAAATGTATGTATTTCAGTCTGTATCCGTTTCTTTCCCATAGCTTTTCAGATTTTGATATCTCTTTCATTTTAAGTCCGCTTTCTTTGGTAAATACGTATATCATCTTTTTAAAATCTGCTTCATTTTCCAATGACAATATTGACAATTTTTCTGTAAGTACTTGTATCTGTGCATAATCAAACTGAATTTTATTTTTCAATTTTTCTTTTTCTAAAACTAAGTCATTTATTTTATTTTCAAGCTGTTCCTTATTTTCATTAAGTCCTTTTCTAATATTTAAAATATTTTTGTACTTACTGTATCTATTATTTAAACTTATAATTATTAAAAATACTGTTAAACTTATAATTACATTTTTTAAATTTAATTTAATCATTTCTACTCCACTTTTTTATACATTTAAAATTAATTACTGTAATCTTTTACTCTAAGATAGTGTACTCGAAAACTATTGCATTCTCACTATCTTTTATGTACCCCAGTTCCGACTTCATGTATTTTTTCAATATATTTTTTTCAAATTTCTCAAAACTGTTGAAATCATCGACTTCTCCTTGTATTAGCCATTTTCCTTTTTCGTAATTTATTTTTGTATAACTTACACCGTACTCACTGTTATCAATTAAAAATTTTATCATTGAAAAATATTCCTTTCTTCTGATCGAATTATCTATTTCATTTAATCTAACCAATTCTTCAGTATAATCAGGCATTTTATCATTTTTTTCATATAAATATTCTTTTTCCAGTTTTTTTGTTTCCGATTTTATTTTTTCATTTTTTTCAATCTCTCTCTCCAAAGGAATTATTCTGTTCAAAGAAAAATAACCCAATATTAAAAATAAAATAATAAAAATATCCTTACTTTTAATACTTCTTATATTTTCCATACTGAGAATCCGTTTTTCACTTTTAAAGTCAGGTTCTTCATATAACTCAGCTCCCTCAAATACAGCTTTTATATCTTCCTTGTCCGTTATTATGACTTTCATATTTCCAAAATCAAAATTATTAATATCTGAAACATCTTCATTTTTCAAATCCAGCTTTTCAATTTCCGTTATTTTTGAATTTTCTATTACAAATCTTAAACTTTCTTCTTCTCCAATATGAAGTATCTCCAAGTTTTCCTCTTTATAAAAATTGTATATTGAAATAAAATCTGCCTTAATTTCCGAAACTTTAAATCCATATTTTCCTGATATTTTTTTCAATTCAGATATTTTCTTTTTTAATAAATACATATTTATATACGTATTTTCGAAATAATTCAAGTACAATTTTTTATTTATGGAATTTACATTTTTTGTTAAAAAATTACTTATAAAATCTTTATCATATAAATTTGTTTTCATGTTTTTCTGATTTTGTCCCGTTTTTCCATCATTTTTGTCTAAATTCTCGGAAACCTTAGACTTTCCTACCAATTCATCAGTATTAAATACAAAATATGAAAAATGTAATACATAATACAAATTTATTTTGTTTTCTTCCTGTTCATATTCTTCCCTCAAAGTTTCCAGAACAAAGTCAAGCTCCTGATTTTCATAATAAAAAACTTCCTCATTAATATAAATATATATTTTAAAATTGCTTCTCATATATATTCCTATATTCCAAACCATAACAATCTTAAATCCCCCATTATAATTACTTTATAAACTTATTTTCTCCTGAAATAATCTTCACAGAAGTGGAATCAAGCCTTTTAAATGATATTTTTTCAATAAATGTGATTTTTTCTTTCAGTACAGTTTTTATATATGTTATTTCCATATCATCATATACGGTATTCTCATTTAATGGTAAACTGTAAAAGTTTCCGCTCCTGTCCACTATTTTTTCAATCCTGAAATCTCCCATACTTTTAGTACTTTCAGGAAAGAATATTAATTTTTTGATTTGATTATCTTCCGATGCTTTTATCTGTATTTTTGAATTAAAATACTGCTCTGTATTTTGAGGAAAAATATACACTTTGTCGGTTAAAAGTCCTTTTATCATTATTCTCTCGGCATTTTTCTTTTCTTTATTTATTAAATAATCTATTGATGTAAGACTTTTTTCATTACTTCTATTTTTTAATGAAATAATATCCGACTTTTCCTTCACAGAAAATATAAAACTTACTGAAAAAACCGAAATCATGGATAATACTATTAAAACATAAACTAAACTTACTCCCCTTTTTTTATTTTCCCTGTTTTTATCCCCCATTTATAAAACCTCGTTTCAAACTGTCAAAATAAATTTAAAATTTTAATTTCCTTGTTATTTTTATATTCTAAAATTATAACTAACAATTTATCTATTCTTTTAAACTCAACTTTATCGTATTTTCCTACAACCGTCTTTTTTCCTAAATCCATAATGTTATTTCCGTCTGAAACATATAATTTCCCCTTTTCATGTTCCAACTTATAAAATTTCCCTTCTTTCTTCAAAAGAATTTCATTTTGTCTAACGTGTATATTATCTGAAATACTTTCATAAAGGAATTTTTCCATACTCCTATTTTTTATATCTTCTATTACTCTATATCCTGTAAAGTGTAAATTTTCATATATTATTTGATCCTCCTTTTTTCTTTTTTCAATTATAACTATTCTTTTTAGAAACACAGATACTACAAAAACCAAGACAGAAAATAAAAACAGACATATTAAAATTTCAAGTAAAAGGTAGCCCTTATTTTTTCTATTTTTATCCATTTTTTCAATCCAATTCCGGAAAATAATAATTTTTTATATTTCCTATTGTTATTTCCATTATGTATTCTTTATTGCCTTTTTCATTCACATAAAAGCTGTCAGTCTGTTTTATTTCAATTTCTTTATGTTCACTTCCAAAATTTTTTTGATCTAAAATTTTATACTTATCTTCTATGAAAAAAGTATTATAAAAATTATTTATATCTGTAATTTTATACTTCCCTTTAAAACTGAATATTTCGTCATATTTTTTTGTTTTCAGTATTTCTAAAATATTTTCATTCTGATTATTAATGTCGTTTTTTGTATCAGTTTTTACATTTACACTGAATGTCTTTAAAAATAAGTCAGAAATTGGAACTATTATTGTTATTACCAAAAACATGGATATTAAACTTTCAATAAGACTTTCACCTTTATTTTTCTTTTTCATTTTTCCTCCAATAACTCACACTAAGTTAAATTACAATTGATAAAAATCTCGCACAATATATTTTATTAATTAAATTAAATAAAACTAATTTTTGTTTTTTAAAATAAAATAATATTTCTTCCTAAATACCCGAATACAATATGAGAAACAATTATAAAAGGAGCAAAAGGAACATATTCCGATTTCTTTTTCTTGTATTTAAAATATAGAAGTAAAAAACATACCGCAATTCCTGATAGAATATACAGTAACAAATAAAATTCCATAATTTCTCTTATGTTTCTATATTTAAAAATTCCTCCCACTGCCATCATCAATTTTATATCTCCAAAACCTATAATCTCCTTTTTTATATAATCTTCGACAATATAAAGAATAAGCAACGGCAAAGAAAACGTACATATCCCCAAATAATAATCTGTTAAACTGCTATCCGATAAGGCTTTCTGAAATCCTATAAACATAAGTATAATAAATCCTGCTTCAGAAATAATTTTCTTTTTTATGTCAACTATACATATGTGCATAAATATCCCATACTTTATAATATCAAGTAAAATTTTTAACATAATTATTTCCTTATTTCTTCTCCGGGAAACGCTTTGCTGTCACTGTCCACTTTTCCATATATTTCTCCTTTGTCGTATATAATAACCCCTTTTATATTTCCTACTTTAAAATTTCCTGTGGCAGTCATCCCTATTCCCAGCTTTTCCAAATTTCCGTGTTCCGTTAATATCTCCTGTAAGTTTTTCGGACTGTCACCTCCATGATCTATACTCCACGAAGTCGAAGAATTGTTTAATTCACTTATAGCTCCGATTATCCTGCTTCTATTGGCTTTATTAAGATATTTCCCTACTTGCGGTACAGCAATTGTAGATATGACGGCAATAATTGCAACTACTAAAATAACTTCAATTAATGTAAATCCCTTTTTCAAAGATTTTTTTTGATAAATTCCTCTATTTTTCATCCCTCTCCTCCTTTTTTTTAATTTTTTACTAATTATTTATACCTCATTTTTTAAATTTTGTCAAATGTTTTAATACTAAATTAAACTTTTTGTTCATGAGAAGTCATTATATCCTCATATTAGGGAAATAAAAAATGAAATTAGAAAAACAAATAGAAATTGAGGAAAATATAAATATATTAAAATTTTTCAACAACATTAAAGTTCCCAGAAAGAATTTAATATAGTAAATGCTTACCTTTCAAATATTTCTATTGCAGCTGATAAAATTATATTATAAGTCAACAAAGTATTAAAATAAGGCTATTTAATTCTGATATTAAATATAGAGAGTATAAAAAATATTGGAAATTAATAACAAAAAATCCTAATGACATTTAGTGAGTTATAAAAGAAAGGGTTAGACAAATTAAGATTCAACGCAAAAAAAAGAGATAAAAAATTAATATAGCTTAGGATTTCTTAAAGTTTCCGATTTTTTTATCTCCTCTTTTAACACTGAATCATTATAACAAAATAATTTTTTAATATATTAAGCAAATAAAAAATTAAACTCTGATCTGTTAAATTTATATGATATCTGATGAAAAAAAATTAATAAAAAGAATAATCTTCCAAAAAAGTTAATTTTGAGAAAATTGTAATTATTATCATTTACTTCTTTAAATAAGTATTTTTAAAACATTATAAAGTGTTTAGAATATTTTTTTTACATTTTTATAATAAAAATCAATTATTTCATTACTATTTTTATTATTTAAATTCTATTCATGTGATTCTTGTAGTAATTTTTTTATATCCACAATAGTTTCATCAGAACCTAAAGCTTGGCTACGTATAGATTTTCTTTCTTTAATAGGAACTTTTTCTCTTAAATTTTCTAATTCATTTGAAAACTTTATTTTTATCCATTCCGGATAAATTCCAAACTCACTCTTTAATCTTTCATATGAAATTACATTTTTAGACTTTATATCCATTTCAACTTTAGATAACCTTTTAGATATATCTAATGAATACCTATTAATAACCTCTAAATTTTTTAAAATCATAGATTTTTTAAATTCAGATATTTCATTGTACCCCATACTAATGAGAAGGTATATTGCAGACTTCAATAAAGAATCTTTTTGTAATTTATTGAATTGATTACCTGATAAAAGAAAACCTAACTCTCTCAGTATTTTTTTTAAACAAGAACCATGTTTTTTATTAGAAACATAATAAAGATCTCCATATACTAAAAAAACAAATATTCTAAAAAATAGTGCAAATCTTTTAATATTAATAATGTTTATTTTAAAGCTATCCAAAAGTTTAACTATTTGTATTATTTCTGAAATTTCCCAAATTGCCTGCTTTTTTTCTAAAATTAAAGATAACCTTTCTAAATAATATACAACATCAAATTGATACTTTTTATTTACCTCTAAAACTGCAATAGCTCCAAGAGGAACAATTCCATTTAAATATTTATAATATAAATATGAATAAAATCCTTCTGGTCTATGTTTTCCAATATGAAATTTTTCAAGGTTATTCCACTCAAATATATTTTCATACTTAATTCCAATTTCACGATACCAATTTGCAAATCTATTTAATGATGAATCACATCTTACAAATATTTTTTTTGATTCTAGTCCTAGTGTAGTAGTTAAATATCCTAAAGCATTTTTTAGAAAAAAAATAGGATTTTTTGTATTAAGCATAAAAAGTGATAATCCAACTTCCATAGGATTAGTTAATCTATTAATTCCTACTCCATCAAGCTTATTAGAAAAATATGAAAGTTGTTTTGTATAATAACCTTGTTCACTATCATATAACTGTAGATTGTCAAATAAATAAATATGTTCAGAAATTGCTGACATATTAAATAATGTCTCTTTTCCTTCTTCTCTTACTACTTTTCCTTCTTCAAGAAAAATGTATCCTAATTTTTTTCCTTCTTCATAAAATTTAATTTGGATATCAATTGCCTTCATTAAGCATTACCATCACTTTCATTAAGTTCTCTCATTAATTGTACATATCCTTTATTTTCTATTTTAGGTTTGATAAAAAAAAACTCTTCTGCAATATTTTTCTTATATAACTCTATATCTTTTTGAGAAAATTCACCTAACAATTCTATCTCTAGATAAATTCCTAATCCATCAATTTTATCTAAATTTATAGTTTTTTGATTTTTTTTATATGTCTTACGTAACTTATTAATTGTAAGTACATTATTAAACCCACTTTTCAATACATTTTTTAAAAACTCTGCTTCATCTCCTTCAAGAATAATCTCGTGTTCATCCCATAATCCTGGTGCTATTGTATCTTTTCGTGTAAATATATACTTATCATTTTCTTTCCTTATTCTATAAATATAGCTCCCCTGAATTTCTTTTTCCATTTCTTTTCCATATTCTTTAAAATATCTATCATTTTGATACACATTTTCTTTAAATGAATAATTCTTTTCTAAATATTCCAAAATTTTGATATATTCCTCTTCATTTTTGTTTAAAGCAAACCTTACTTCCAATTCTTTCATTAATCTTCTCCTTTCATTTTTTTAAATTTCATTGATTGAAAAATTAAAAATTTGATTATTAAGTTTAAACAAAATTACTATTTAAAATCTAAAAAGCTTTATTAATCCTCCCTTCTTTTACATAATCTTTTCATTTTTATTTCATTAAACACCATAGAATTTATAGAATCTTTCATTCTAAAAAAAGTTTCTTCAGAAGTTTTATGTATACATAACCTTAAATAAAAATCATCTAGTCTTTTTTCTAAACGAATACCATAAAAATATTCATTACACATTCCTAATTCTTTAATTTTACATTGTTTGCACATTGAATTTAAGTAATTTGGAATTAAAACTTTAAATCCAATTTCTCCAATTTTAGGAATATTATAAAATATTGTTCCAGATGAACTTCCTAAAATATACTTTCTTCTTGACTCTTTTGCTCTTAAGCTTTTTAAAAATTCAATAATTGCTCTTATTGATTCTTTATTTTTATTTATTTCAGGTAGTAATCTCACTGGAATTTTTCTTTTACTAGCCCATTGAAGAACATCGTTTGCCCTTTCAAAGTCTTTTTTATTTGCTAACACAGTATTAATTTTTATATCTATTCCTTTATTTTTAGAATATTCAATTATTTCTAAAAGCTTTTTGTGATTATAATCAATAGACTTTTTTGAACGATTAATTTGTGTTTCATACATGTGTTCTTTATTTATGGCATGTAGACTAAAATTAATAGAATGAATGCCTGACATAATAATTTTATCAAATATATACTTTTCACTTCCAATAGAAGTCATTTTTACAATATAATTATTGCTATTTAACTTTTTTATTATTTCACTTATTTTGGGATGTAAGCTAGGTTCTCCACCAGTAAGATGAACTTCCGTAATATTTAACAATTTTGTAAATTTTACAAATTCTTCCCAAAATTTTTCATTAAAAAAATCAATCTCTTGAATTAACTTTTTAGTTCTACTTCCCGTTCCTTCATTATGACACCAGTAACAATTCCACTTACAACTATCTGTAATTTTAACACGAATACTATTCAAGGGTTCAAATAAAGAATCTTTTTTGGGTAAAATATAATTAATAGTATTCATTTTACACCACCTTTCAGTATATTTATTATACAATTTAAATATACTATATTTATATAATATTTTCAAGTTAATTATTAAATTTTTTTTTACATGTTATGATAATTTAATTTTTTTTATTTTGGCTATTGCATTTATAAAATTTTATGGGTAAAATTGTAATATATTAGATAAGGAGGAGTTTTTATGAATTTGTGGATACTTATAGGTATCATTATTATTGTTGTAGGATTTACTTTAAAATTTGATGTATTAGCTGTTGTCCTTACTGCAGGAATTATGACAGGATTGACAGCAGGGATAAAATTTGATGCAATCCTTGAAATTATAGGAAAAGCTTTCATTGATAACAGATTTATGTCTATTTTTTTAATTAACTTTCCTATTATTGTTTTATTAGAAAGGTATGGTTTAAAAGAAAGAAGTATAATTTTAATAAATCATCTTAAAAATACTACTCCCGGAAAAATCTTAGCTTCCTATGTAGTTATTCGTTCATTTGCAGTTTCTCTTTCTATAAAAATAGGAGGGCATATTAGATGTATAAGACCTCTCATTTTTCCAATGGTTGAAGCTGCTGCTAGATCTTATAAAACAAAAGAATTAACAGAAAAAGAAACCGAAGAATTAAAAGGATTAAGTGCTGCAGTTGAAAATTATGGAAGTTTCTTTGCTAGAAATATATTTATTGGTGATCCAGGGATACTTTTAATTCTTAGTACATTAAAAGAGAATGGTTTTAATATTTCTCCTCATAAATTAGTTCTTTATTCAATTCCTATAGGAATTATTACTATCCTATTTACTTTTATTCAAGTAATTCTTTATGATAAAAAACTTAAAAAAGAAAAAAATAATTTAAAAGGAGGTAGTAAATAATGGATATAAAAGCATTTTTAAACATATTATCGGAAATTATTTATTTCCTCTGCGGATTGATAAGCATAAGCACTGCTCTAAGAGGACTAAAAAATGAAAAAGGAAAAATAGGAACTTTTCTGTTCTGGTTTATTTTAGGTATTACATTTATTTTCGGAAAAGTCATACCTTATAAATTTACGGGAGGATTACTCATAATTCTCGGAATAATTACAGTTACAAAACAGCTTCAGCCGGGAACTTTTCCTGTTATCCCCTCTGAATTTAAAATAGCTCAAAGTGAAAAATTTAAAAATAAAATATTTATTCCTGCAGCGTTAATAGGAATTGCGGCTTTTCTCATACTCCAGTTTAAAATCGGGAAAGTGTCGATTCCTTCTGCGGTAGGTATAGGTGGCGGTGCAATTATTGCCTTAATTGCAGCCCTAATAATTATAAAACCGAATTTCAGGGAAACAAATGAAGATACTGCAAAAATGTTGATGCAGACAGGGGCTACCGTACTTCTTCCCCAGCTTCTTGCAGCTTTAGGAATCATTTTTAAAGAGGCTGGAATTGGAAATATAATATCACAGAGTATTTCCTCAGTAGTACCTTCAGGAAATGTTGTTATAGGCGTTATTATTTATGCAATAGGAATGGCATTATTCACTATGATTATGGGAAATGCTTTTGCAGCTTTTTCAGTAATAACAGTAGGTATCGGTATTCCTTTTGTTATTGCTCACGGAGGAAATCCCGCAGTAATAGGAGCTTTAGGAATGACTGCCGGATACTGCGGAACTCTTATGACTCCTATGGCAGCAAATTTCAATATAATTCCTGCTTCAATATTAGAAATAAAGAATAAATATGCTATTATTAAAATTCAAATTCCTGTAGCATTATCATTACTTGTTATGCATGTAATATTAATGCTTGTACTAGGATTCTAAATAATATTTTATAAGGATGTGAAAATATATGAAAATATTAGTTACAGGCTTTGATGCTTTTGGTGAAGATTCTATAAACCCAGCTATAGAATCCGTAAAAAAACTTCCTGACAATATTGCAGGAGCGGAAATTATAAAACTTGAAATTCCTACAGTATGGAAAAAATCCATAGACAAAATAGAAGAAGCTATTATTGAACATAATCCTGACGTCATTCTTTCCATCGGACAGGCAGGAGGTCGATTTGATATTACAGTGGAATGTGTAAGTATAAATATTGATGACTTTAAAGGACCAGATAATGAAGGAAACCATATTATAGAACGCCCTATTTATCTTAATGGTAATAATGCATATTTTTCTAATTTACCAGTTAAATCTATTGTTAAAAATATACAAAAAGTAAATATTCCTGCTTCAATTTCATATAGTCCAGGTACATTTATATGTAATCATGTTTTTTATGGAGTATGTTATTTAATTGATAAAAAATATAAAGAAAAAAAATCAGGATTTATACATATCCCTTTTTTACCTGAGCAAGTTGTAAATAAAAAAAAGACTCCTTCAATGTCTTTGGACTGTATTGTTACAGGACTTACAGCAGCCATTGAAGCTATTGTTTTAAATGATAAAGATATTAAAAAATCAGGAGGAACTGTGTGTTAATCACACAGTTTCTTAATGTAAAAGGTGACGGAAAATGATAAAATTATTTGTATATGGCTCTTTAAGAAAAGGCTGCTTTAATCATTCTTATATTAAAGAAAAAGCTGAATTTAAAAGAATATTTTATGTAAAAGGAACACTCTTTACAATTAAAAACAAGAAATATCCTGCTCTTATTTTAAATAATTGTAAAAAAAACTCTTCTGATATATTTACAGTAGGAGAATTATATGAATTTTGTGAAAATGCGGATAATCCTGAAAAAATTTTTGAAAATATGGATAAAATGGAGGAATATTATGGCGAAAACAATATAAATAATGAGTATAACCGCCTTTGCCTTGACATATATGACAGTAATTATAAAAAAGCAGACAGTGCCTACGTATATGTTTATAATCTTGAAAATCCTTTATTGAAAGACAGCCTGGAAAATAAAATTGAAAATAATGATTATCTTAATGTATATAAAAAATAAGGAGAAAATAGAGTGACTGAAAAGGAAAAAATGATAAGTGGAAAACTGTACAAAAGTTTTGGAGAAGAGCTGGCAAAAGAACGACTGCATGCTAAAGAACTCTGTTTTGACTTTAATAATATAAGACCGTCAAATACTGAGGAAAAAAACCGGATAATAAAAAATCTGTTCGGAAAAATAGGAAAAAATTTCTGGATAGAAGCTTCTTTCATATGTGATTACGGCTATAATATAAAAGCAGGGGATAATCTTTATATAAATTACAACTGTGTAATTCTTGACTGTGCACAAGTTACTTTGGGAAATAATGTAATGATTGCACCTAATGTGGGAATATACACAGCAGGACATCCTCTTGATTCAAAAACAAGACATGAAGATTTACTCGAATTTGCTTATCCCGTTACTATTGGAAATAACGTCTGGATAGGAGCAAATGTTATTATTCTGCCGGGAGTTTCCATTGGAGATAATTCAGTTATCGGAGCCGGGAGTGTAGTTACCAAAAATATTCCTGAAAATGTAATTGCTGTAGGAAATCCATGTAAAGTCATAAGAAAAATAAAATCCTAATCTATTAAAAAAATTTCTTATACTTTTACATAATACTTTCTACTTTCATGTTACAATATTTTATTGTTTTAAAATTCCCGACATTCAAAATTTTTTCAAAAAAATATGATATTATGTTGATTAGGAAAACTACTGTCCGGGCATTGCAAGTTTACTGTTTTCAAAATATGATGAGTATTTTTGAGGTCTTAAAAATTTTGTAGTCGGTAGTGGAAGTATAAGAACGGAGATGAGTCCTCATGAAATAATTTTTGAATAATTTTATAAAAAAATTTAATATCTATTTGACAAATCCAACCGATTGTTATATAATCAAAAATATTTTGCAAATCATTTGCATTTTTATAGTTTTAATTATTCTAAAAATTTTGTCTTTTTAAAGAGGTAATATGATGAAATTAACTAAAAAACGTCAAGAAATCCTTGATATTATAAAATCGTCAGAAACTCCCATAAATGTAAAATTTTTAAAGTCAAAAGTAACTTTTGATCTTTCTACAATATATCGCTCTCTTGATTTTCTGGAAAAAAATAAATTTGTTTTTTCTTTTGATTTGGAAAATGAAAGATATTATTTTAAAGAGGAAAATGCAAACTTTTTTGTATGTAATTCGTGTAAGCATATTGAAAATATAACTGAATTTTCAAATTCGGAAACAGAAAATGAAAAAGACATATTGAAAAAGAAAGGGTTTTCTCCTCTTTCCCATTTGTCTATTTTCAAAGGAAAATGTAATGACTGTAATTAAATGGAGCTGTTATATTTCCAATATTCATTAAAAAAATTTAAAATTATATAACGGGAGGAAACAAATGAAAAAAATTTTAACATTAATTTTAGTAGGAATTTTTATTTTTTCGTGTGGAAAAAAGGAAAGCTCGGGAAAAAAAGAAGACACTATAAAAACTGAAACTACTATAAAAAAAGAAAAAATAGCGGCAAGTATACCTCCGCTTAAATGGATTGTTCAGAAAATTGCGGGAAATGATTTTGAAGTTATTTCCATTGTTCAACCGAATATGAATCACGAACTTTTTGACCCCAAACCTGATGATTTGAAAGTTCTTGAAGATTCAAAAATATTCTTCACTTACAATATGTTGGCTTTTGAGGAAACAGTTGGAAAAAGTCTGAATAATCCCGATAAAGTTACTAATGTTCTTAACGGAGTAGATACTGCATTATTTTTAAAAGGACATCATCACGATGATGACGACCATGACCATGATCATAAAAATGAAAAACATGGACATAAAGATGAAAAAAATAAAAAAGATGACCACAACCACGATGAAGATTCTCTTGATCCTCATGTATGGTTTTCACTGGAAATGATGCCCCAAGTTGCTAAAAATATAAAAGATAAATTAACGGAAATATATCCTGATAAAAAAGATGTTTTTGAAAAAAATTTCAATGATTTTTCTGTTGAATTGAATAAGTTTAAAGATGAGATTTCAAAAAAGATGGCTTCAAAAACTAAAAAATCATTTATGATTTACCATCCTGCACTTGACTATTTCCTGAAAAACTATGATATTGAAGAAATTGAAATTGAAAGTGAAGGAAAGGAACCTTCTGCACAGCAGATTAAAGAAATTATAAATGAAGCTAAGGAACACGGTGTAACTACCATCTTGGTTCAACCTCAGTTTCCTAAACAGAGTGCGGAAGCTATATCCAAAGAAATTCCTGGTTCAAAAGTAATGGAATTCAATGTGGATTTGGAAAATGTATTTGAAAATCTTAACCGTTTTGTTGATTATCTTGACTAATTAAGCATATTAAAGAAAGGATCAGTATGAAAAGTTCCGAAAAAAAGCTAATCAGTGTAAGAAATTTAAGTTTTAAATATCATAATGATCTTATTCTGAATGACATAAATTTTGATATATTTAAAGGACAAAATGTAGCAATATTAGGAAGAAATGGCGGAGGAAAATCTACTTTAGTAAAAGTTATCTTGAATTTTCTTAAAAAGAAAACAGGAAAAATCAAGTTTTTTATCGATAAAAGTAGAATCGGCTATCTTCCTCAAATTAGAGAATTTGATGTGACATTTCCAATTAATATTTTTGATTTGGTTATATCGGGGCTTACAAATAGAAAAAATCTTTTCAGACCCTTTAATAAAGAAGAAAAAGAAAAAACGGAAAAACTTCTGAAAGAATTTGGAATTTTTCATCTGAAACATAAATTAATAAGTGAAGTTTCAGGAGGTCAGCTTCAAAGAGCTCTTATTGCAAGGGCTCTTGTCTCATCTCCTGAAATCATATTTTTAGACGAGCCTGAATCTTTCCTTGATAAAGAATTTGAATTTAGGTTATTTGAAAAAATAAAACAGCTTTCAGATTCCACACTTGTCATAATTTCTCATGAACTGGAAAAAATATATAACTATGTGGATTCTATATTTATTGTGGAAGAAAATATAAAAATATATAAAGATAAAACCGATTATTATAAAAGTGAAAATACAAACTTACATAAACATTGATTTTTATATAAAATTATATATTAATTAAAGATTGGGGAAAAATGAACTTCATAGATTTTTTTGAATACTCTTTTATGAGAAATGCTCTCATTGTAGGATTTCTTTCAAGTGTATGTTGCGGAATAATAGGAACATATATTGTAAATAAAAAAATGGTTTTTATTTCTTCAAGTATAAGCCATGCTTCATATGGAGGAATAGGGATAGGAATTTTCCTTATTCATTTTTTTAAACTTCCTGTAAAAGATCCGTTAATTTTTGGATTATTTTTTTCTATATTGTCGGGGATACTTATACTTCTTTTAAAGGATTTTTTCAATGTAAACAGTGATTTAGGAATAGGAATGGTAATGTCACTGGGAATGGCGGTAGGAATTATATTTTCCTTTATTACTCCCGGTTATCAGGCAGATATGTCTACCTATTTATTCGGAAATATACTGCTTTCAAACAATACAAATATAATTTCTCTTTTAATACTGGACATTATTACAGTAATATTTTTTATTGTGTACTATAAAGGAATTGTATATACTAGTTTTGACGAGAAACTATATGGAATATACGGAGTACCTGTTTCTTTCATAAATTATTTTATGATTACTCTTATATCTTCAGCAATAATAATAAATATAAAGACAATAGGAATTATTCTTATTATTTCCATATTGACGATTCCCCAAGCCGCTGCATCCATTGTAGCAAAAAAATATTCAGTTATTATATTACTGTCAGTACTTTTTTCCTTTTTAGGAATTCTTTCGGGATTATATTTTTCATATGTGCTTAATATTCCGTCAGGTCCTTCCATAATAGTATCATTAATTATTTTGATTGTCATAATAAAATTTTTTTCTTTTTTTCGAAAAAATGATTGACAATTTTTTTAATATTTTATATAATTAATTTGTAATGATTATAATTATAAAATAATTTTAAAATAAGGAGAGGATAACAATGAGTAAAACTGTAGAAAAATTAAATCTATACTTAGTAAATTTAAATGTACTTTATAGAAAAGTACAGAATTATCACTGGAATGTCATAGGTAAAGGATTCTTCACTATACATGCAAAATTGGAAGATTTCTATGACGGAATCAGCGAGCAGATAGATGAAGTAGCTGAAAGAATACTTTCTGTGGGAGGAAGACCATACGGTACTTTAAAAGATTATTTAGAACTTACTACTCTTAAAGAAGCTGAAAATAAAGAAATTTCAGTTGAAAATGTTGTTAATTCAGTAAAATCGGATTTTGAAGCTATGCTTAACCTTTTAAAAGAAACTAAAGAAGTTGCTGATAGTGAAAATGATTATGGAACTTCAGCAATGCTTGATGAATATATTTCAGAATATGAAAAAAATCTATGGATGTTAAATGCTTACTTAAAATAATAGTTTTTCAATTTTTTACCTGACCTAACAAAAAAACTATTCTTAAAATTTTAAGAATAGTTTTTTTATTTCTCTAAATGTTCATTTTCATATTTTTTTGTTGAAATGATTTAAATGTCGCAATTTTATTTTTAATTTAACGGCCTTATACTTTATTTATTTTAAACTTCCCGACATTCAAAATTTTTCCGAAAAAATATAATATTATACCGGTGAAAAAACAATTATCTGAGGACAATAAATTTTCTATTTTTCAAGTATAATAAATAATTTTGAGGATTAAAAAATTTTGCTGTTGGTAGTGAATGTGTGAAGTCAGTAATGAATTCTCATGAAGAAAAATCTTATAATTTCCTCTGTTCTGTAAACTCTTTTGTTTTTCCATATAATATATATTTTACATTTTTCAAATCACTTATATTTTTAGAGTTTAATGCACACATTATAATCTTACATTCATGTTTCCAACTATCTAAAGTTTTAATGACTTCTTCAATGGAATTTTCTTCAATAAGTTTCAGTATTGCCTTTGAAATTCCGACTCCTTTAGCTCCCAATACTAATGATTTTATTATATCCAACGGATTTCTGATACCTCCGCTTGCTATTATTTCTACTTTATCCATGTATTCTTTTACACTTAAAAGTGAAACAACTGTCGTTTGTCCCCAGTCATCTAAATAAGAAAATTTGTTATTCCTCCTTGCATTTTCAATATAGGCAAAGCTTGTTCCGCCTCTTCCGCTTATATCAAAAGTTTTTATCCCCAGTTCTATTCCTTTCCTTACAGTTTCCTTACTCATTCCAAATCCCACTTCTTTAAGAATAAGAGGAATTTTTATATTTTCTGTAAATCCTTTTATATTTTCCTGCCATTTGCTGAAATTTCTGCTTCCTTCAGCCATTATAAGCTCCTGCATAAAGTTTACATGTATTTGAAGAAATAATGGGTTCAAATCTTCTATTGCTTTAATTCCGTCTTTATAATCTTTATCCGCTCCGATATTTGTTCCTAAAAGTAAATCTTTATTTTCTTCCCTCACTATCCTGAAAGAATTATCATCAGGATTTTTTAGTGCTGCACTGTAAGAGCCCGTTATAAAAAGTAATCCGCACTCTTGTGCAACTTTTGCTAATTTTCTGTTTATTTCTTTTCCTCTTTGACTTCCCCCTGTCATGGCATTTATAAAAAAAGGGCATTCAAATTTATGTCCCGCAAAACATACGGAAGTGTCGATATCTTCCATATTATATTCAGGTATTGAATGATGTATCAGTTCTATATCGTCAAAGCTGTTATATGCACTCTCATATTTTAAGGCATGATTTATATGATCATCTTTTCTGTTCATTTTTCCATATATGTCATTATCAGGCATATTTCCTCCTATTTTACAGTTCTGATGAATAAAGTAAATCTATATTTTCCTTTTTCCATCTTTCAATCAAAATTTCCGTATCATTTTTATTAAAGGATACAGCTATCCCGCAGTCTCCTCCCCCGGCTCCACTGCTTTTTGAAAATATATCAAGACCGTCAGAAGCTTTTACAAGTTTTTCAAGTTCATTGCTATATATCGACTTATCCAAATTTTTCAGTAACTTTCCCCCTTTATCTAAAGCGTTCCCAATCATTTTACAATTTCCTGTTTTTATTCCTTTTACAAGCTCACGTACATTTCTATCGGAATTTTCCAGAAATTTTTCATTAATAGATTTTTTCACATGATTTATCATATCTTTAGAAATTGAAGGCTTTTTTGTCCAACCTACTAAAAATTCATATTTCTCCTTACATTTTAATTTTTCAATACTATATCCCCAATCCATATCCATTATTTTTCCAAGGGATTTTTTCTCTATTTCCGTACTTACTTTTCCTCTGTCAAACGAAGTATAGACAATGAGACTTTCGTAAGTTATACATGCCAAATCTCCCATTGAACCATTATCCCCTCTTTTTAAAAGTATATAAGAAGATAATTTAAAAACTTCCTCTTTTGAAATTTTCAATTTATATAATTTTATCATTGCCTTTATTACTAATATTACCACACTTCCACTTGATCCTATACCGTATTTTTTGCCGTTATTTTCCATTTTCCCCATTATATTCAACTCAAAGGGGAAAGTTTTTATTGCTTTTATGTAAAGGTATTCATTTACAATATTTACAGTTTCCTGTATAAGGGAGTAATCTTCATTTTTTTCTAAAGACACTGAATAACCGTACATATCAGAATATATCTTATAATTATTTGAAAATTTTATTTTTGCTTCCATGTAAATATTTACATTTTTTACAACTGCACTATGACCTGAAATTAATACTGCATATTCTCCTGCTATGTAAAGTTTTCCACAAGTTTTTACTTTGACTAATTTTCCATTATCTTCCCTATTCCCTATCGTCATCAGAAATCACCTTCGTTTTTGATGCTATTATATTATATTTCTTTTTCAATATATTTTTCAGTTTTTCAAAACTTTCTTCAAGACACAGAACTTTCACATTAGGTCCTGCATCCATTGTAAAATAGCATTTTTCTCCTTTTTCCCTCAGCTCTCTGACATAATCCATTGCTTCCCTGCTTTTATCTGTCAGATACGAAAAAGGAGGAGTTGTATATAATGTTGTTTCATGCATTGCCAAAGCATTTTTTTCAGTCAGCTCTCCTACTTTTTTAAAATCATTTTCAGTTAACGCTTTTTTCATATCTTCATAATCTTTTTCAGAATCTTTTACCCATTTTTCAAATACTGTGGAAGTTTCACTACAAAGTTTCATCCCTTCCCTACTTGATATTATTTTCTTTTCTTCATTCAGTACAAGCATAATCATTGCGAGCTTTAAATCTGTTTTTATTTCATATATTTCTCCTGTATCTTTATCCCATGCACCTATAGGACCGAAAAAACTCCTTGCAGAAGAACCTGATCCGAATTTTGAAATTCCTGCCATTTCATTTCTTGAAAGATTTTTGTCAAACAGCTTATTACATGCTTTTATTACCGCCGAAAGCCCACTTGAGCTTGAAGACAATCCTGCTGCTGTCGGCATGCTGTTTTCAGTTTTTATTAATACTCTCCGATTTTTATCTTCTCTGAACATATTTATTATGTTACTTATTTTTTCAGTCTGCTTTTCATCCTGAAGCTCTCCATTCAGATAAAATAAATCCTTGTCAATGAATTTATCTCCATTATTATCAATGAAACTTATTTCCGTATCGGTATACATATTTTCCAATGTAAGAGATATGCTGCTTGTAGCAGGTATCATATTTTTTTCATTTTTTTTCCCCCAATATTTTATAATTGCTATATTGGCATAGGATCTTACAGTTTTTCTGTCCATATATTTACTGCTCCTTTTTCTTTTAAAGCCTGTTTTATTATATCTGCCTTCTTTTCATCATCAGTCAGAGCTATGATACAGCCTCCCTGCCCTCCACCTGATATTTTTGCTCCCAATGCTCCCGCTTTCATCGCCTCATCTATGAGTAAATCTGTCTTCATTGTACTTAAACCAAGTTTTGAAAGCTCTTTATTTGCTTTAAGCATATTTCTTCCTATATTGATTAAATCTTTTTCTTCTATATATTTTTCTGTTTCTTCTGTAAGTTTTCCAAGTTCTGAAAGCATAGGCTCCGCTTTTTCTCCCATTTCTCTTATCATAGTTACAGTTTCTCTGGTTTTCCCCTGAATTCCTGAATCCGCTATTATAAGATATGCTCCCAAATTCAAATTAATATTGAAAAATCCCGCTTGTCTGATAAATTTTACAGCTTTATCACTTAGACATGTTTTTGCGTCAAGACCGCTCGGAGTAGTGTGAGCCACAATTTCAGCTTTATTTACAAGTTCTTCAAGAATATTTTTTTCGGGCTTTTTTCCGAAGTAGTTAAATACGGCTTTGATTCCTGCTATACTTACAGCTGCTGAAGAACCCATGCCTCTTTTTTCAGGAATTTCAGATTCTACTTCATATTTTATTTTTTCATTCTCTTTTCCCAGATATTTTAATGCTTCATAAACAGCTGTTGACAAAGTATCTTCAGGATTATATGAAAACAGTCTATCTGAAAGTGTTACTTTACACTTTACAGTTACGTTTTTTAAAGGAATGGCAATGGCAGGATAGCCATAAACTACTGAATGTTCTCCTATCAGTATTATTTTTGAATGTGCTTTCCCGACACCTATTTTTTCAGCAATATTCTCATTTTTTCCTATGCCGATTAACATACTAAATTCCTCCTATTATCTGTACAATGAATGAAGAAGCATACAACGTCATAAACTGAACTCCGTAATTTACTCCAAGTTTATTCATAAATCCGCTGTAAAGACCTATTAAAAATACCCCAAATATATTTATAATACCTGCTTCCATATAGGAAAGCAACAATATAAAAGAAACAAATACTGCAAGTACGGCTTCATGAGGTATTCTTGTCATAACGAAATAAGTTATTTTAAAAGCATATCTTGTAATAAGAAAATAGCTCAATCCTGCCGCTATCAACGCAGAAATTAATACAGTAATTATAAAAGTTTCTTTTGGAAGTAAATTATGAATATTATTTCCTATTTTAAACCTATCTCCCGCTTCAAACAATGCAGCTCCCGGACCTATAGCTGCAGGAGATAAAGGTATCCCCAATCCGAAAAGAGATATTATTATTCCTGATAAATAAGTAGCCTGAGCTATTGCACCCATTCCTACAAGCTTTTCAGTGTGGGAGATTGTTTCATCTTTTCCTTTCCCTATAAGTTCTTTGGATAAAATAAGCAATCCTACAGGACTTAATACAAAAAGAAAATTTACAATTACTGAAGATAAAACGGAAATCTTCATTTCTTCCTTGGTTAATTTCACCTTTTTACTGTCTTCAGATTCAGGAAGAATAACATTATCATATTCCTTTACTTCCATTTCTTTTAAAGATTCTTTATTTAAAAGCGAAATCATGGATACAAACAAAGGTCCTATTGTTATTCCGATAAAAAAAGATGTCGTAATATTTTTTGTTGGAGGAACTACTTCAATAGCATAATAAAGATGTCTTAACGCCATTACGAGAATAGCTCCCGGAATAATGGAAATAAGACATAATGCCTTATTTTTACTTATAAGTGATAAAAATACCGCTCCTGCCACAAAAAAATATTTTGAATATGCTTTTATAGATTCTCCAAAAGGAACTAATGCATTCGCCAGAAGAAGTGATATTATTATTGAAATAAATGTCGCTATTACCGCAGATAGTGCCATTTTTTTTATTACCGTGGCACTTAATCCTTTTTTCTTGAGTATAAATCCACTTTCTATCATAGGTGTAGACATTACACCCCCAGGTAGTCCTACCAAAATTGCAGGCATAAGATTTATAAGATTTAGCGTGATTATTGCTGAAATAAAGAAACTCAATATTATCACTTCAGATGCCCCTGCCAATACAAGCATAAGTGTTATAGGAAGTAGGACACTTGTTTCATCAGTTCCCGGAACGAAACCGATTACAG
Source organism: Leptotrichia sp. OH3620_COT-345 (assembly GCF_003932895.1). NCBI lineage: Bacteria > Fusobacteriati > Fusobacteriota > Fusobacteriia > Fusobacteriales > Leptotrichiaceae > Leptotrichia > Leptotrichia sp. OH3620_COT-345. Next base: position 32,355 of record NZ_RQYW01000010.1, read on the forward strand.
TATATATAAACACTGCTGCCAATGCAGCTATGACTATTTCAAATATCATTTATGCCCTCCGTTTTTAATTTTCTTTTTGGTCTGAATAAAAGGCTTGTTATTATAAATCCCGCTGTTGTTCCTGCCAGTCCGAATAAAAGCTGTATAGCTTTCGGATCTACATTTATCTGAATACCGAAAGAAAGGAAATATCCTGCAAATGTAGTTATAGCTACAATAATTATAGATATTACCAGTTCACTTATTGAAACTATATCTCCCCATATTTTTATAAGTCTCTCATTTTTCATATTTTATCTCCTTAAATTAAAAACTTCTCCTTCTATACTTCATCTTTATATGTGCAGGTTTTTATTGATTTCCGTTTTTATTTTATTTTTATAATTTTCTTTTTTCCTGCTCTTATTACCATCCCTTTTTCAGGAGTAATAGACACTTTTACATCTTTCACCGCTTCATCGTTCACCTTAAAACCACCTTGTTCTATGAGTCTTCTCGCTTCACTTGTTGAAGATAGAAGACCTGTTTTTTTCACTAATAAATCTATTATTCCTATTTCTTCATAAGGAAGTTCTATTTCAGGTAAATCTACATCGAGGTTCTTCCTGCTGAATACATTTTCAAACCATTCCCTCGCTTTTTTAGCTTCCTCTTCGTTATGGTATATTTTTACAACTTCTTCTCCTAATCTTTTTTTAACTTCCATAGGATGAAGAGACCCTTTTTCGATATCCTCTTTCATCTTTTTTATTATTTCCTGAGGAATTTCGGTAATTACTTCATAATATCTGTACATTAATTCATCAGATACCGACATTATTTTTCCAAACATATCATTTGGACTGTCTTTAACTCCAATATAATTATTTAGAGATTTACTCATTTTTTCAACTCCGTCAAGTCCTTCAAGAATAGGCATTATCATACACACTTGCTGTTCCTGACCGAAATTTTTCTGTAAATCTCTTCCCCTTAGTAAATTAAATTTCTGCTCTGTAGCTCCAAGCTCGACATCCGCTTTAAGTTCCACAGAATCATAGCCCTGAAGTATTGGATACATAAATTCTATAAGTGATACCGGCTTATTTTCTGAAAGTCTTTTTGAAAAATCTTCCCTTGAAATCATCTGAGATACTGTAAACTGTGAAAGTAACTTTAAAACATCTTCTAGCGTAAGTTTTTCAAGCCAATCGGCATTGTACACTACTTTTATTTTATCCAGGTCAAGTATTAATGACACTTGTTCCAGATATGTTTTTATATTTTCATTCACCTGTTCGGCAGTGAGCATTTTTCTTGTTTCGGATTTTCCCGTAGGATCTCCTATTCTTCCTGTAAATGTTCCGATGAGAAATAAAACCTGATGTCCCAAGTCCTGAAACTGCTTCAACTTTCTCAAAGGTACTGCATGGCCTAAATGCAAATCCGTTCCCGATGGATCTATTCCCAGTTTTATTCTTAAAGGAGTATTTGTAGAAATCGACTTTTCAAGCTTTTTTTTAAGCTCATGTTCGTTTATTATTTCTTCACAGCCTCTTTTTAATATATCAAACTGTCTTTCAACTTCTTTTTTTATTTCTTCTTCATTATTAATACTCATTTTTTCCTCCTACTTTTATCTTGCGATATTTTTCTTATTAAAATTTAATTTTTATATAATTATATATTTTTTACATAGGCACTACATACTTCATAAATACATAAACTATAGGCAATACAAATAATGCACTGTCAAATCTGTCAAGAAATCCTCCATGTCCTAATAACAGACTTCCTGAATCTTTTATTTCAAGTTCTCTTTTTATTTTTGATTCCACGAGGTCCCCCAACTCTGCAAATACACCTATAGCAAGGGCAAGAAGAAAAGCTTTCCAACCTGATATTGCAATATAATCATAACTTAAACTGCAAGTTTTTGAAATCATTGAAATACTGCAAAGAATTTTTGCTATAAATAAATATATTTTATCAAAAAATGAAATCACAATAAACACTCCCAAAATCCCTGCAATTGCTCCTTCAATAGATTTATTCGGACTTATTTTCGGAGCAAGTCTCTGTTTAAATATTTTTCTTCCTATTAAAATCCCTACAAGATATGCAGAAATATCACATGCCCAAATTAATATAAATGTCATTGCAACTATTACATTTCCATTAGGAAACTCATATTTTATAAGTAATATATATGAAAAAAAGTAAGCAATATATATTATTCCGAATAATGTATACGATATTTCCGCCATTGCACCTTTAATCTTAACTTTCAAAATTTGTCTGAAAGCTATAAGCATTAATGCAAAAACTATATATCCTCCCATATCAAAATTTATTTGCTCCAAAAACCTCATTTTAAAAAATGAAAATATATTTTTTGAATTTTCCTGAAAATATATTGCCAGAGGAAGAAATAACCCCAATCCCATTCCTATTCTACTTGCAACTTCAAATCCCTTATCTTTCAACATTTTATAAAATTCCTGAAGGGAAACACCTATTATTACCATAGTGAATATTAAGAACATAATATCACCTTTCAAAAAAATCCAAAGAAGAAATGGTACAAATAATATAATTACAAATATTCTACTTAGCATTCAAACCTCCATACCTCCTGTCTCTCCTACTAAAAGACATAATAGCCTTATCGTATTCTTCAGGTGTAAAATCAGGCCAGTAAACATCAGTTACATAAAATTCCGAATATGCAATTTCCCAAAGAAGAAAATTACTTATTCTGAATTCACCACTTGTCCTTATTATAAGTTCGGGATCCGGAATATCAGGTCTATACAAATATTCTCTGAACTCAGTTTCAGTTATATTTTTTTTACCTGTTTCCAGTATTTTATTTACAGCATCTGTTATTTCTTTTCTTCCTCCATAGTTGAATGCTATGTTGAAAACCATATTTTCACAGTTTTCCAAATATTTCTGAGTTTCTTTTATTTTTTTTATTAATTTTTCAGAAATATTTTCTTCAGATCCTGTTATAAGAAGCTTTATCCCCTGTTTTTTCAAATTTTTCTTTTTACCGTCAAGATATTTCGAGAACAGTTCCATCAGACCGTTTATTTCTTTTTCGGGTCTTTTCCAGTTTTCAGTGGAAAAAGCATATACAGTCAGGTATTTAATTCCTATTTTCATTGAGTGCTCTATTATTTTTTCCAGATTAGCAGCCCCTTGTCTATGCCCTTCAAGTCTTATTTTCCCCTTTTCTTTTGCCCATCTTCCGTTACCGTCCATTATTATCGCCACATGTTTCGGTATTGTCAATTCCATATATATCCTTTCAAAAGAACTGTTTTTTTATAAATTACTTATATTTTACCATATTTTTCAAAAATTTTAAAAATCTTTTTTAAATTAAATTTGATGTTTTGAATTTATATGATATAATTAATTCAAATAGCTAATTTTATTGTGGGAGAATGAATATAAATGAAAATAGGGATTGTAGTAGGAAAATTTCTACCCCTTCATATAGGGCATGTGAATTTAATTCAAAGAGCAAGCGGTTTAGTTGATAAAGTTTATGTCGTAGTTTCCTTTTCTGATACAGGAGATACGGAAATGGTTTCAAATTCACGTTTTATAAAAGAAATTACACCAAAAGACAGACTCAGGTTTGTAAAACAGACTTTTAAAAATCAGAAAAATGTTTCGTCCTTTTTATTTGATGAAAGCGGTTGCCCTCCATTCCCTGAAGGATGGGAAAAATGGTCGGAAATCCTGAAAAAAGAAATAGAAGAAAGGGAACCCGGTCTAAGCTGGGAAAATGACGTTTTATTTATAAGTAATAGAAAAGACGATGAAAAATATAATTTAAAATTCTTTAATGCAAAAACCAAATCTATTGACCCTGAATATTCGGAATACCCTGTAAATTCGTGGGAAATTAGGGAAAATCCAAGTAAATACTGGGAATTTCTTCCCCGTGAAGTAAGAGAACATCTAATTCCGATTATTACAATCTGTGGAGGAGAAAGCAGTGGAAAAAGCGTAATGATAGATAAACTCGCAAATGTTTTTAATACTTCTTCAGCTTGGGAATACGGGCGTGAATATGTTTATGAAAAACTAGGAGGCGATGAAGATGCTCTCCAGTATTCAGATTATGAAAAAATTGTATTCGGTCATCAGTCAAATGTCCTGTATGCAGCAAGAAATGCCAATAAATTTGCCTTAATAGATACAGATTACATAACTACATTAGCGTTCTGCCTAACTTATGAAAAGAAAGACAATCCTATTATAAGAGAATTTGTTCGTAATTATAAATTTGACTTGACGATACTTCTCGAAAATAATGTGAAATGGGTAAATGACGGTTTACGTTCCATTGGAGAAGACAGCAGGCGGAAAAAATTTCAGAATTTGCTGAAAGAATTATATAAAGAATATAATATTCCTTACATTACTGTAAAGTCGGACAATTACGAAAAAAGATATCTTGCCTGTCAGGAAATTATAAAAGCTTATCTGGATGGAAAGGATAATTTACAAGAAATTGCAGATTCATTCATATAGTAAAAATTAAGAGGGCTATTAATGCCCTCGCATTTTTTCTACATTTTTTGAAAAATATTTTATAAACTTCATATTTTAACTAATTCAATCTTTTTTACTTTTAAAACCTTCTAATAAACAAACTATAGAATTATGTATTTCTTTTTTATCAATTTCTTCTTTTTGAGAAAAATACAATGTTAATTCATTTAATGCTCCTGATATCATACGACATATTACAGAAATTTCCAAATCAACTAATTTTTTTTGATTTTGCAAAACTGTAAAATGTTCCTCCAAATGTGAAACTGAGTTTTCATTATCAATTTTTCTCCATTTATCCCATCCGATAATATTTGGTGCATCTATTAACAATATTCTTTTATTTTTTTCTAAAATTGCTGCATCTATAAAACCTGTACAATCTCCTATTAATTGTCCCCAAACATCACTAAAATTAAGGACTTTTTTCCACATTTTCAGCAACTTCCTGTTGAACCTTTTTTAAAACTGATAAAAAAAGCGTTTTTTTATTTTTAAAATGATGATATAATGCTCCTCTTGTCATTTGGACTTCTTCTGCAATTGCCTCTAAAGAAGTTTTTGAGTATCCATTTTGTGTAAAGTGTCTACGTGATATAGCAATTAATTTTTCTATTGTTTCCATCGAAGCTAATTCTTTTTTATTTTTTTTCATTTTATACCTCTCTGTATAGTTTTAAAAACTCTTCAGTAGGATGTATAATCTGTATAATATCAATTAAAATTCCATCTGCATTTTCAATAATAAAATGTCTTTGTCTAAAATCTTCATCTTTTAATTTCAATAAGATAAAAATTTCTTTTTGAGATTCAATATATGAGAATACTTCATTCACATTTTCTACTTCAATATCAAGAATAACTCCTTCACATTTTTTTCTATATTTCTCCGGTATTGTTTCATGCTGACTGTCAATAAAGGCTATTTCAAATTTTTTTTCATTTTTTAAACTAATATACCAATCACTTACAAAAGTTTCTTTAAATTTAAATACTTTCTTAAAAAATTCAGCTTCCTTCTTTATATTTTTACTCATAATTACAGGGTAAAAACTGTTTATCATCTAAATCACTCTTATATAAATATAATTTTATTATATTTATATTTTAACATACATACGGAATGTATGTTAATTATTCAATAAAAAAATAAATTTAAAAATTAATTCATCTCTTGTTTTATAAGTAAAACAAATGATGAATCTCCCTCTTATATTTATTTTTAAAGTTTTACTGTCATTTTATTTTATATATTAAAATTTTATTTTCTTCTCCCGATATTTCAAATTTTCCCGGAAAATATGAAATTATTCTCATAAGAAATTTTATGTCTGAAAGAAATAAGCTTGCTGTTTTTTAAATGAAGTAAATATTTTTGAAGTTTTAAAAAATTTTACAATCATCAATAACTATGTAAAGGCACAAATAATTCTTACGACAAAAACTTATCCAACTCAATCATTTCATATTCAAAAAACACTCAACTCACTAAAAACTCACAAATCCGCCCCGCTGAAACAATCACTTTTCTTTGCATTCATTCCTGTATCTTTTATTGAAATAATCTGAATACTATGACTTTTTATTTAATACTTCACTTTCCCTCCGGCAATGAAATTTTTTTAAATACAAAAATATAAATTTATTCTTATTTAAAATCATTCTTTTTCCAAAAGTTCTTCTACTAAAGGTAATTCTGTAATTCCCTCTCTCGCTAAAAAATGGCCTGCTTTTTTTAAAATATAAAGTTCGGCATTAAGTTTTTCAGCCATTTCTCTACTTAATTCTATAGGAACTATAGTGTCATTTTCCGATGCTACTACAAATCTCTTCTTTGCTTTGGAATTTATCTTTTTATAGTCCGTTTTTCCTTCTACAAATGGATGCAGTACCTCGTATTTGGGTATTTTTCTGTCAAATCCCGAAACGAGAACAAATCCTCCAAATTCAGGTAATTCCTCATATTGAGTAAGATATTTAAGTAATGTAATCGTTCCCAGACTATGAGCTACAAAATAAGTATTTTCATTCAGTTCTTTCACATTTTTATTTAATGTTTCAATCCATTCATTTACTTTAGGATTTTCAGAATCAGGCATTCTAAGAACCGAAGCATTCCATCCTTTATTTTCAAACTGTTTTTTCAACCATGGAAACCAATGTTCTTCGGGTGTTGCACTATATCCGTGAATTATATATAATTGTTTTTTCATGTTTTTTCCTCCTTGATTTTATTTTAAATTATAATATCATATTCTAAAAAATATCTTACAGAATTAAAAAATTCGATAACTAAAAAACTAACATAACTTATAAACTTTTAAGATTATCGAACTTTTTCTTCTTCATTATTGAAAAGAATCAAAAATATAAAAATTATAATTCTAATTTATTAAAAAAAGTTAATACTTTTATATAAATTTCTCCAAAAATATGATATTATTCTGATTTGAAAAATAGCTGTCTGAACATAACGAGCTTACTGTTTTTTTAGCATAATGAATATTTTTGAGAATTAAAAAGTTTTGCAGCCGATAACAGGAGTATAAGAACATCAATGAGCTCTCATAAAAAGAAAAATTTTTATATTTTATTTATTACTCGGTAATTTCTATTAAATTTCCGTCAGGGTCGACAATTACACTTTCATAATAGCCGTCTCCTGTAGTTCTTGGTCCGCTGAGACACTTATATCCGTCATTTACCAAAATTTTTGTCAGCCTGTCTACTTCGGCAGTACTTCCCGTACTGAATGCCAGATGAATGAATCCCTCATTTAAAACTTTTTCTTCTCTTCCGATAAGATTTTCCCTTGTCATTATTTCAAGCCTGACATCACTTCCGTCAAAACTTAAAAAATATGTTTGTAAAGTCGTTTCAGTATTATGATATTTTGTATTTGCTTTTGCACCGAAATATTTTTCATAAAATTTTCTTGATTTTTCAATTTCTTTTGTATACAAAGCCACATGATTTATTTTCATTTTTTCCTCCTTATGGATTTTTTAAAGCTTATGATATAACGGTTGCATTTTATTAAAAGTGCATATATGTGTAAATCCTATCTTTTTCAACTCTTCCTGAATGTAAGGAATATGAGCCCCTACATCCTCAGCTTTGTGAGCATCCGAACCTATAGTGATTATTTTCCCTCCCAGTTCATAATAAAGTTTTAAAATATCCCTTGACGGAGTTAAATCTTTCAGTCCATATCTGAAACTTGATGTATTCACTTCTATTCCTTTTCCGTCTTCTATTACTTTTTTCAGTATTTTAGTAATAATTTCTTCCGATTTTTCAAAAGGATGTATAGTTTCATTATATCTCTGTATCATATCCAAGTGCCCTAAAATACTGTAATTTTTATATTTATTCATAACCTTATAAATTTCTTCATAATATTCACGATTGTATTCATCTTGAGTTTTCCCTTTCTGGAAATCATTATTCCAGAATTCCCTGTTATTTATCTGATGACAGGAAAGTATTACAAAATCAAGTTCATAAGCATCAAACAGTTTTTGAAAGTCTTTTATTGTATGTATCTGCATCCCAAATTCCAGTCCCTGTCTGATTGTAATTCTATTTTTATACTTTTCTTTTAATTCTCCTATTTCTTTAAAATAATTCGGATAATCCACATTCAGTACAACTTTTTCCTTTTCAGAATCTGTCATTTGTCTGTAGACATCATGATCTATTTTTACTCCGTAATCTACATGATCAGTAAAACATATTTCGGAAAATCCTTTATTGATAGCACTTATTATGGATTTTTCAAGTTCTTCATCAGAATCATCACTGTATTTACAGTGCATATGATAATCTGCCAACATAACAGCCTCCCTAAGTAAAATATTTCTATTTTTAAAATAAAGTTTATTTAAAATCAAAGTATCTTTTCATTAAAGCAACTTTCATATTCCCAAATTTATTTTAAATTTATCTTACATTTATTATTTTTTAATTCTATATTCTTATTTTTATGCAATTCCTTCAATTTCCTTTTCAATTTCACTTTTTCCATCTATAAGTCCCCATTTCTCAAATATCTGTTCAATTTTAGGCATAAATATCCCGAGAAAAGGTCCGAATAAAATTGCAAAAAGAACTGTTCCTTCTCTTAAAGACCACGGCAATGAAAATAAAAGAGTTGTAACTGTTATAATAGCTATTATTCCCATATCCACCCATTGTCTGAATTTAGAATAGGATATTTTCGTTTTTTTATGAACCGCACTACAGAAACTTTCCAGAGGAAAAGTCGGTTTTCCAAGCACCAAAATTGCACTTACGGAAAAACTTACAAATATAATTCCTATAAGTATAAACATAAATTTTATAAAATAATTATTAAAATATAAATTTTTAAATACAGTATATATAAAATAATTTACAACATTTCCAATTAGAAGCAAAACCAGTATCTGTAAAAAACTGATCTTTTTGAATTTTTTCCCTTCTATTATAAACTGTCCCAGTATACATAAAAGATTGAATATCATTCCTACAGTTCCTATTTTCAATCCTGTCAGATATGAAAAAGTAAGAGCGACAGCATCCCAAGGCCCCAATCCTATACCGATTTTAACTATAAGAGATACTCCGATCCCTGTTAAAATAAGAAATATCACTATAATTATGTATATTTTTATTTCTTTTATAATATTTTGTTTATTTCCCACAACTTTTCCTCTTTCTTTATTATGCAATTACAATTCTTCTCCATTAGTGGCAATTACTTTTTTGTACCAATCAAAACTCTTTTTCTTACTTCTTTTCAGTGTTCCGTTTCCTTCATTGTCCCTGTCCACATATATAAATCCGTAACGTTTTTTCATTTCTCCGGTTCCTGCACTTACAAGATCGATAGGTCCCCACATCGTATATCCCATCAAATCAACTCCGTCAAGCTCTACAGCATCTTTCATAGCTTTTATATGATCTCTCATATAAGCTATTCTGTAATCATCTTCCACATATCCGTTTTCATCAGGTACATCTACTGCTCCCAATCCATTTTCCACAACAAATAAAGGTTTTTGATACCTGTCATAAATTTCATTTATTGTAGTTCTGAAGCCTAAAGGATCAAGACCCCATCCCCAATCCGTCACTTCAATATAAGGATTTCTCATTGAATGTAGAAGATTTCCTTCACCTAAAACGGAAGCTTCCTTTGATATACAACGTGTTGTGTAATATGAAAAACTCACAAAGTCGACGGTATTTTCTTTTAGTAACTTTTTATCTTCTTCCGTTATATTTATTTCAAGATTATTCCTTTCAAAAAATTTTAATGCATAATTCGGATAATATCCTCTCACCTGAACATCTATGAAAAAATAATTCTCTCTGTCTTTTTCAAGAGCTTCCCATACATCTTCAGGTTTTGCAGTCAACGGATAAAATTTACCCGCTGCAAGCATGCAACCTACTTTATTTTCAGGATCAATTTCATGAGCTATTTTTGTCGCCCATGCACTGGCAACCAATTCATTATGTGCTGCGGTATATAAAACTTTCTTCCTGTCCTCTCCTTCTTCAAATACAATTCCCGCTCCCATAAACGGTGCATGTAAAAGTATATTTATCTCATTAAATGTAAGCCAGTATTTTACAAGTCCTTTATATCTCTTAAATATTACTTCACATAGTTTTTTATAAAAATCTGTTATTTTTCTGTTTCTCCATCCTCCATATTCTTTTATAAGGTGAACGGGAAAATCAAAATGAGTTATTGTAACTAAAGGTTCTATCCCGTATTTTTTACATTCTCTGAATATATTTTCATAAAATTCCAATCCTTTTTCATTGGGGGTATTCTCATCTCCTCTAGGAAATATTCTTGTCCATGCTATGGACATTCTGTATGTCTTAAAGCCCATTTCAGCAAATAGCGCTATATCTTCCTTATATCTGTGGTAGAAATCTATTGCTCCCTTGGCAGGGTAAAAATATCCGTCTTCAAATTCCAGCATTTTTCTTTCCCCTGTGATTACAGCTTCCCTGTCTTTACCTACAGGAGATAAATCGACATTGGCAAGCCCTCTTCCATCTACATTATAGGCTCCTTCGAGCTGATTTGCAGCTGTTGCTCCGCCCCATAAAAAATCTTTCCTGAATCCCATATTGTTACCTCCTTAATTTTCAATTACTCAATTTTTATAAAATAATATAACATCGTTTTTTGAAAAAATCAATTATTTCCTATGATTTTGTTCTATTGTTTCATTTTTTCCGATATACAAATTTTTTCTGACACTTTTGTTTCAGATAAATAAATTTTCATTTATTTTTCTCTGTTTTCATAACTTCAATATACGTATTTACATTTTTGTGATAATTATTTACAAGTAACGAAGCAAAAAATATGTCAAAAACGTAATTTATTCCGGCTAAAATAGCAAGCATTTCTAAAGTTAAAACATATTCTTTCATGCATATCCCCATATATTCCGAACAAGCTTCTATAAATTCCGAAGTTGGAGTATCTCCTATCTCTACGACATAAATCTTTCTTTTTTTCAGTTTATTTGCTATTTTTATCATATATAGATTATTCAAAAAAAGAGAAATAATAATTGCCAAATCATTTTTACCTTTCCGACTTGCTACTATATAATGTTCATTTATACCGTCATAAGCTTCACTTTCAATACCCAATGTCATAATTTAAAAGCTGCCAGTTTTGCTACAGTATAGCTGATTCCTATCCCATATATTTCAATTTTTTTGCCTTTTTCAATTTTTCTATAATTTTTTCATTATTGAAGGTGACAAAATAAGTTTCGTATCTGAAATAATTTTTTCATAAAGTAAAGGCGTGAAAGATACAATATCTTCATATTTAATTGAAATATTTAAAGATTCTTTACTTAAAAAAAATTCTATCTTCTTCATTTCATTTACTTTCCTGTCAATTTCTCTCTGAAATTCTCTATATCTTCCAATATTTATTTTCTGCATAATCTTACAGCTGAAACTTTACTTGTAAAAGATTTTCTTCCCAATTTTTCTGCTGAAAATGTATGAATATCTTTCAGATCTTTCAATATGTATTCGGCAATATTCTTTTCACTGTTTGTAAAATTTTCCATTTTTTCCAGTTTATGAATGATCATTTTTTTCCTCTTCAAAAAATTTTTATTATTCCATTTCTTCTATTTCTTTTTCAAGCTCACTTTTTCCATCTACTATTCCCCATTTTTCAAACATTTTTTCAATTTTAGGCATAAATATTCCCATTAAAGGGCCGAACAGCAGCATGGAAATTATAGTCCCCTCCCTCAAAGACCATTTAAGGGAAAATATAAAAGTAAGAATTATTGAAACAGTTACACAGAAAAAATCTACCCACTGTCTGAATTTTCCAAAAGGAATCCCCGTCTTTCTGTGAACCGCACTGCAAAATCCTTCCAATGCAAAGCTCGTTATTCCCAATACTACTATCGCTCCTATTACTGCCGCTAAAAACACAGTCGAAGTTATGGAAGCAGTAAGCCTTATAATATAATTGGGAAATACTAAATTTTTAAATGCGGTATAAGCAAAAAAGTTTATTGCAATTCCCAATAGTATTGAAACAACTATTTGCCAAATACTTGAATTTTTAAAATCCTTTCCAAGTAAAATTTTCTGTCCTATTAAGCATATGAAATTGAATATTATTCCAAGCGTTCCTATTTTTAATCCTGTAAGATAAGAAAAAGTAAGAGACATGGCATCCCATGGTCCTACTCCTACATCCGCTTTTACTGTCACTGCAATTCCCGCTCCTGCCAGTATTATTAATATTCCCAATAACCCATATGCTTTTATGCTTTTTGTCATTTTTTCCGTTCTCCTAGTTCTATATTTCTTTAGTCTTTTCTATTTAACAAAATAAATAATATACTGTTACTACATCATTTCATTTTAATAAACATACTTTTCTTTTATATATATTTTCTTCAAAACAATATTTTTCAATAAAAGGCTTTCCATTTTCATAAATCCACTTCTGGATATATACAGGCTTCACTACAAATAATCTTTCAGATTCCAGAAAAGAATAATTTTCATAGGAATTTTTGAAATTTTTTTTATACATACTCAAAAATTGAACTTGTTCCGAGGGATATCCGATTTCTTCGGATATCCCCTCAATCTGCACATTTTCAAAGCAAAGAGCTATATTCGGATTTTTCAAGAGATATTCATATTTTCTAAAATTTTTATCTGTTTGAAAATAAAAATGTTTATTTATAATTACTACAGACATTGTTCTTGAGGTAACTTTATCATTCAAGGAAGTGGACAGAACCATCTTCCTGCCGTTTCCCATCTGATTAAACAGTTTTTCACATTCATTATCAAATATATTCAATTAAAAACACCTCCAAAACTTTCATATTACTTGTACTGCTCCAATATCCTTCTTTAATTATTTTTAAAAGTATTGCTGTATTAAATTTTTAAATTTTCGACTTACAATTCCTCACCGTTACTTTCTATTACTTTTTTATACCAATAAAAACTTTCCTTACGGCTTCTTTCAAGTGTCCCGTTTCCGTCGTTATCCTTGTCTACATATATAAATCCATAACGTTTTTTCATTTCTCCCGTTGTAAATGAAACAAGATCTATACATCCCCATGGAGTATATCCCATTAATTCGACTCCATCTATTTCTATAGCTTTGTGCATTTCCTTAATATGCTCTCTCAAATATTCTATTCTGTAATTATCGTATACTTTACCATTTTTATTTTTTACATCTATCGCTCCGAATCCGTTTTCCACAATAAATAAAGGTTTATTATATCTTTCATACATTATATTAAGAGCATATCTGAGTCCGACAGGATCAATAGGCCATCCCCAATCCGATTCTTTTATATAGGGATTTTTCACTTTTCCTACAAGTTCATCTCCTCTTTCAGTGCCGGACTTATCAGCTTTATCCACAGTGGACATATAATAGCTGAATCCGATATAGTCTACCGTTCCCTCTTTCAAATCAATTAAATCCTGAGGCTCTATCTGTATGTTAAAACCCTTTCTTTCCCAGAGTTTTTTTGTATAGTTAGGATAAGCTCCCCTTACATGGACATCCAAAAAATGCCAACGACTGTGCATTGACTCCACAGACTGCATCATATCTTCAGGATTACATGAATAAGGGTAAATAGGTACAAATGCAACCATACACCCTATCTGAAAATCAGGATTGATACTTTTCCCTATTTTTACTGCTCTTGCACTTGCCACAAGCTCATTATGGACTACCTGATACATTGTTTCTTCCTTATTTTCACCGTCCTTGTAAATTACTCCGGAACATGTAAATGAAAATATATCTACATCGAGATTTGATGCCTGATTGTTTATTTCGTTGAAAGTCATCCAATATTTTACTTTATTTTTATATCTTTTAAAAACAGTTTCTGCAAATTTTACAAAACAGTCAATTACTTCTCTGCTTCTGAATCCTCCATATTTTTTTACAAGATTAAAAGGTATTTCAAAATGAGAAAGTGTAATAACAGGCTCTATACCATATTTCAAAAGCTCATCAAATAAATCATCGTAAAATTTCAATCCTTCTTCATTGGGAATTTCATCATCTCCGTTAGGAAATATTCTCGTCCAGCCTATAGAGGTTCTGAAACACTTAAATCCCATTTCTGCAAAAAGCGCGATGTCTTCCTTATATCTGTGATAAAAGTCTATTGCTTCATGATTCGGATAATTTTCTCCCGGAATTACTCCTTCAGTTATTTTTCTTGGAATCCCGTGTGCTCCTGCTGTCATAACATCTGCAGTACTCGGTCCTTTTCCGCCTGCATTCCATCCTCCTTCAAGTTGATGAGCTGCAACCGCTCCTCCCCATAGGAAATCTTCGGGAAATTGTCTGTTCTGCATTATTCTCCTCCTTATTTTTAGAAATTCTTATCTTACATACTTCTACTTTATTTTTTCAGTTTTTTATCAGTTTTTATTTTATCCTTTTTATCTTTCGGTAAATCTACTCTATATTTTTCCCTATTTTCATAATACTCTTTAAATTGAGGCAAATATTTTTCATGGGCATCCAGCAGCTCATTTAAAACTTTTCTTGCTATTTCAGTTCCCGGTACAAGAGGATTTGTCGTAAATGCTTGTAATGCAGTTCCATAATCTCCTGTAACGGCCGCTTCCACTGTCAACTCTTCCATTGCTTTCATTATCTGTATGTACCCCCTCTGCCCTGCATTTGGAAATTTTCCAAAATTTAAAGGTTTCGGTCCTGACGATGTTATATACGAAGATATTTCCACTGCGGAATCATAAGGTAAATCTTCTATTGCACCTTTATTTTTAGTATTTACAGCCATCACAGTCCCTTTATTATTATAAATTCCGTTTATAATTTCACACGCTGCATCGGAATAATAAGCTCCTCCTCTTTGTTCAAGCTGTTTAGGTTTTTCATGCAAATCGGCATTTTTATAAAGCTCAAAAAGTTCCTCTTCCACTTTTTTTACTATTTCTCCTCTTGTTCCTTTCTCTTTGTAATCTTTTAAGGACTGTTTCAACATTTCATCCTGTAAATAGTAATATCTATGATAAGGACACGGAAGCATACCGAGATTCTTTATTTGGGTATAATCAAAATTGAAGTTCACAATATTTTTTACACCTATGTTTTCTTCATCCTGAAGCTTTTCCATTAAATCATAAGTTATGTCGTTACCTTTTTTATCATACACATTATACCATACAAAATGATTTAATCCTGCAAATTGAAAGAAAAAATCTTCAACTTTTTTTTCATATATTTTTGCACAATCCATCATTAGATTAACAGGAACATTGCACAACCCCACCACTTTATCAAATTTTCCGTATTTCAGCACAGCTTCCGTTACCATTCCCGCAGGATTTGTAAAATTTATAAGCCATGCGTCAGGTGCCAGTTCTTTTATATCTTTTACAATATCAAGAATTACCGGAATGGTTCTAAATGCTTTGAACATTCCTCCCGCTCCGTTTGTTTCCTGTCCCAGAAGTCCGTTTTCAAAAGGAATTTTCTCATCTTTTATCCTTGCATCAAGAAGCCCCACACGAAACTGTGTTGTTACAAAATCAGCTCCTTTTATAGCTTTTCTTCTATCCAAAGTCAAATGAATTTTACAGTCTATTCCTGCCGCTTTTATCATTCTCCGGGCAAGCTTTCCGACTATTTCCAATTTTTCTTTTCCGTCTTCTATATCTACTAGCCATATTTCTCTTACAGGAAGCTCCTTTATTCTCTTTATAAACCCGTCTATCAATTCGGGAGTATAACTTGAACCTCCTCCTATCGTTACTATTTTAACACCTTTCTTTTTCATTTTTTTGATCTCCTTTATTTTTTATCATATACAGTCTTATACAAATCAATGAATTCCTTTACTAAATCCTTGAACAGTATGGCTCCCATAAGATGATCCTGAGCATGTACCATTATAAGCCCAATGTCTATTTTTTCTCCACCTGCTTCTTTTACAATAAGGTCTGTCTGTATATTATGGGCTTTCAGCATTTCTTCTCCCGCTTGCTCCATAAATCTTTCCGCTTCATCGAAATTTCCTTTTTTTGCAGCATATAAGGCCTGATAAGCCAAACTTTTACTTTCTCCTGCATGTCCTATAAGCGTCATCGCTATTGTTTCCAAATCAAAACTCTCAGCCATTTTTTCCTCCTAAAAATATTTTATTTGATATATTTTTCTTTATACATAAGTTATATCATATTATTTTTATATGTCAATTTTTATATATTTTTGATATTTTTTCGTCTACTTTATTATAATATTTCCAATAATATAATTCTTTTTTTAAATAAACGATTTACAATCATTATATTTTTCGTGTATAATAAGTAATAAAAGTTCTAAAATTTTTAATTTTTTTGTAAGGAGAATTAACATGAATATTTCCAATTCCATAAACAAAAATTTTTTTGAGAATAAAAAAATCAATGTCACATTTTTAAAACCTTTAAATAAAAAGGAAAAAGATTTTCTAAAATACCTTTTTGTACGTTTCAAACTGCTGAAACACTTTGAAAAAACTTCCATTATATCTGATATCCCTTTAAATGATCTTCTTCAGTATTTAAAATACACTTCAATACAGCAGTTACAGAAATTTTTAAATAATTTATTATCAAAAAAACTTGTTTATTCGGTTTCATCCAATAAAAAACTTATTATTACAGGAACCTTTCCGATTCTTTCTTCTTACAGCATAGTTTATAATGAAATAGATTTTCTTTTTTCTAAGGAACTGCTTTTAGCAAGAAAAATAAATACATTATTCGCTATGCTCAGAATAGACTTTTTAATTTTTATGGGAGATGAATTTTCTTATAATCTGTACATTTATCTTATTTCTTCTCAAACAGAAAATAATTTTATAGAAGTTTCCTTGAGAGAATTGAAAGAAATATTAAATACAGGGAATAAATATGACCGTTTTTTTGATTTTGAAAAAAAGGTTTTAAAAAAGTCCGTTGATGATATTAATCTTTTTTCAGATATTGAATTGCAATATGAAAAAATAAAAATCGGAGAATTTAAAAATAACAGAGTGGATAAAATAAAGTTTACTTTAAAAAGTAAAACTGAAAATGACAAACTACTCAAAAATATTAAATTAACTGATAATATTAATAAAATCCTTGATATGGTGAAAGGAGATATTAAAGATTTCCACACAACATTTGAGTTGATTAAAAATTATATAATTAAGAGAAATTTTGATTATGTATATAAAAATACGGTTTTTGTAAAAGAAAACTTTAAAGACAATATCGAACAAAGTTTAAAAAAAGCTCTTCTTTTGGACTTTGCCCAAGCATCTTCTCCTAAAAAGTTCAATGAAATTGTCAATATTAAGAAAATGTATTCGACACCTTTTTTAATTCAACTTGATATTTCGACCTTATTAAGAAAATACGAGCTTGTTCATGAGCTTCAAATATTGCTCGATACAGGCTTTTTCAACAAAATCAATATTTTAAAGGATGATCAGATTTTAGAAAAACATTTTGAGACTTTTAAAGTTTATGTTCATTATTTTAAAAATAAGGAAAGTGTTATTATAATAAGTGTAATTAAAAAAGGAAAATAATCGAAAAATAATTTGAATATTAAGTTTTTAGATTGCTATTTTAAATCTATTCTTTAATTTATCAAAAGTTTTACTGTATTTTCATTTTAAATTACCTTCTATATATCTCCACTTTTTCCTAACATTCAAAATTTTCTGAAAAAATGTGAAATTATTCTGTCAGGAAAACAGCTGTCTAAGCATCATCAGTTTGCTGTTTTCCAAGAATAATAGATGTTTTGAGCAAATAAATTTTTTCAGTCCGTAGTAGGAATACAAAGACGGTAATAAATCCGGATAGAAAAAACATCTTTTACAAAACTTTTTTCCAAAAGCATAAAAAACAGAAAACCTACTCCTTAATATTTACCGTTCCTGCTCCGTCTATAAACCATTTTCCATTTTTATTAATAACATTTACAGGTAACTCTATTCCCGTTTTTTCATCTTTCAAGATAATTCTTCCTGTTTTTTTATTGTAAGATTTCACTTTGAAAATACTGTCTTCCTCTAAATCCAACCATACAGCTCCAAATATAGGACCGTAGTCTACCGCATACTCGTTAGAAAATTTTCTGTCTTTTTCACTTACTTTTTCTCCTGAAAGAATTCTCTCTGAAATTTCTCCTGCATGTTTCTGATTTGTATGTATTATTTTAAATTTTTCCGTAATAGGTTGAGTACTCATCCATTTGTCATGATTTTCAATATTTACATTTATATAATCATTCACAAAATTTTCAGCTATTTTTTCAGCTTCAGTTTTTTTCTTAACTGTACTTTCCGCTGTAATTCCCAGACTTAATACCATTATTAATCCAAATATCAGATATAAAATTTTTCCCGTTTTTATTTTTTTCATATTTTTCTCCTTTAATTTTATTAATATTTTTAATTATTTATCAATAATTTCACTCAAAAATTCCTCTGTATCTATAAGCCATTCTCCTCCTTCTTTTTCCGAATTAATTTCTATAACTGTTTCTAAAGTTTTAGGCATTTTTGATATATATTCTTCAGAAATTATTAAAAAATCTTTTAATACCATAGGTAAATACCGTTTTTTATCTTCATCGGTTTCAATTGATTCCAGTGAAAGTCCTGTTTTCTTTTTGAAATTTCTTTCTACTTTTTCATATATTTTAGCAATATCAGGTTCTTTCATTGACCTGATTTTTAACTTTATATCCGCTTCTGTTTCAGAAATATATTCTATTTCCTTTATTTCAATTTCGGTATTTCTCAGAACTATATTCGTAAGTCCGACAAAAAACATAGGAAATAAGCTATCAGTTGAGTAGTTTTCCGATTTCATATTCAATATTTCATCTAAAACTTCTTTTTTTGAGTTTTCTCTTATAATTTTTTTCAATTCTTTTTCAATTTTTATATTATTATTTCGCAAAGTTTTTTCTGAAATCTTTACTCCTGTTTCTACTGTCACTTTATATGGTTCCGAAATTCCGATTATTGATATCATTAAAAATAATATTATAGTTATTTTTCTCATTTAAAATCACCCCCCTTTTTCCAAATTTCCAATCATTATATCATTTTAACCTTAAAAATAAAATGATAAATTGTAACTTTCTTGTTCTTTTATATCAGTTTCACGGTTTTATATAAAATCACTATAGAATATCCAGTTCTTTAAATTTTTTGATATTTTTTTCATACAAATTACTGTCTGTATTTTTTATTTTCTCATTATATTTTTTTATAATTTCAACTGTTTCTTCTACACTTTTATCATCAAGTATATCAACTATATCTGAATACTTTTCAAAAAACATTGAAAAACCTTTATTATAATCTTTTTTTTCAAAATGAAGAAAAATCGAAGCTACTTCCGCCTTTATTTTCTCCTTTTCTATTTTTCTTTTATCTCTTGAATTTCCTGAATGATCCATTTTATCCTTTTTATTACTTCCAAAGTTTTCTAGCGATATACTCGGAGCGGCAGGTAAAGGGGGCATTTCTTCTATTCTTGTATATTCAGGTGATAACGGCATCGAATAGTTTTTATCTTTGGAAAGATTTTGTACTGAAATTTCTCTTTCTTCCTGTTTTTTAATACTTTTTTCAGTTTCCTCAGGAGAAACTACAGTTCGAGCTTTGGAAATATTCGACATTAATTCTAATTTTCTTTCTTTATTATATAGTTCCACAGATTTATTTAGATAGTCAGTTCCTTTTTTTTCATCTCCCCTGTAAATATTTATAGTTCCTGCTCCTAAATATCCTCCCGAAAGTTCGGGAAATTTTTTTATCATTTTTTCGTAAACTTCCAGCGCCTTTACATAATTGCCCATCTCCTTATAATTATTTCCAAGTTTTTCATAAATAAAAGGAACATCAGGATTTATGTTTAAAGCTTTTTCATAGTATTTTACAGCTTTCTTTTTATCCTTTCCGTATTTTTCATCTTCATAATAAGCTCCAAGTGCATAATAGGCAAGATAATTTCTCCCATCCAGTTTAATGGATTTCATAAGCTGCCTTTCTATTTCAGAAGCTCTATTCTCCTGTATTCCTATTAAAAGTGCTTTTGACGAAGCTTCATTTATTCCGAACTTTTTCAGTTTTAACTTGACTTCTTTTATATCTTTATCCGTAATAAAAGAGCTTGCCGATAATACAACTGAATTTAATGTAAGAAAAAAACATAATAATATATTTTTAAATAATTTTTTTTTCATTTTATACTCCTATACTGTTTCAAAATATTTTATAATCCTAAAATTTCCTTGAACAATCCTTTAAATACTCTTCTATTCTCCGCTGATTTCCTGTTTTTATTCGCATATTTAAGAATATATCCGGTATCAGCATCAATTTCATAACTGTATTTTTTATTTTTTGTAAAAAATTCTATTATATAAAAATATTTTCTATTTTCTCTGTTAAGCATAATTTTTGTAATTTTTGCTTCCTTACGTAAAACTCCCGAATGAGAAAATATAATCTGCTTTGCTTTTTCAGTTGTTATTTTTACATTTGTATTTGAAATTTTTACTCCTGCTCCTTTATTATCTGAAAAAACTGTTCCTGAAAAAAATATTATCCCTGCCAATATAATTTTTAGAAAACCGATTTTCATTTTTATTTTCCTCCATTTCCTCTTCATCCAATCAGACGGAATCTTCTATTTTTTTATTTAATGGAAGTTCAAAGCTGAATATACTTCCTTTGTTTATTTCACTTTCCACATCGATTTTACCGTTATGGGCTTCGACAATCCATTTTACCATAGAAAGTCCCAACCCTGAATTATCTCCGGCTCTGGACGGATCAACTTGATAAAACCTGTCCCATATTTTATCTATATGCTCTTCAGATATTCCTATTCCATCATCACTAACTTTACAAATGACTTTACCATTATTTGTAAAAATCTCAATCAAAACATTTCCATTTTTCTTTCCATAAAAAATTGCATTGGATATTAAATTTATGAGAACTCTCATAATCATTGACTCATCTATATCTACATAAATTTCCTCATTAATGACCCTATTCAAAGATATATTTTTCTTTTCGGCATTTGTCCGTTGCGTTTCAATGGCAATTTCAGCCATTTCGCTCAAATTCGTATTTTCAATATTAAGCTTCCTATTTCCTTTTTCCATTCTTGCCAACATTAACAACTTTGAGATAAGATTCGACATTTTTTTAGACTCGTCCAGTATACTTTCAAAAATTTCTTCCGTTTCCTTATTAATTTTCAAATATTTTATTCCATACTCACTTTGAGAGCTTATAATAGATATAGGAGTACGTAACTCATGGGAAACATCCGATGTAAACTGTACTTCTCTGTCAAAAGAATTTTGAAGTCTGTCAAACATTTTATCAAAAGTATTTGCCAATATTGAAATTTCATCTTTTCTGTCTCCTATATCTATTCTTCGGGATAAATCATTTCCTTCACTTATTTTTTCTGCGGTCTTTGTAATATTTTCTATAGGTCTGAAAGCCTTTTCGGTTATAAAATATCCTCCAATAGCTGAAATTAAAACTAAAAACGGAAATATCACAAGAAAAATAAGGATAATAACTTCCATATTCCTTTCAGCTACCGATGCGGGGGTAATTCCCCTAATCCATATATTTCCATAATTTCCCAGTTTTTTCTGAATTTCATATACATACCATCTGGAATAACCCTGTGTTACAGTCTTTATTTTATTATTTTCTGAAAATGAATCGGAAAATTCAAAATCCAGATGAGAATCTCCATAAATAAATTCTTTATTTTTATCATATATTGAAACAAAAATATCAGTAACTGAAGTGTCCAAATTATTATCAAGAATGAGCTCGTTGTTATGAAATTCAATCCTTTTAAATGTATTTTCCACTGTATTTTTCAATCTTCTATAAACTGAATTACGAATTACAAAACCTCCGATATAGACCATCGTTCCTAAAAATAATGCGGTAATCCCTATTATCAAACTTGTATACCAGAAAGTTATTCTCATTTTTATTGACAATTTTTCTGTAAACAATTTTCTTAACTTATTCATTTTCTACCTTTAATATATATCCGACTCTTCTAATAGTATGAATTAATTTCGGAGAAAATTCTTCATCTATTTTTTTCCTTAAAAATTTAATGTATACTTCGACTATGTTACTTCCTCCTTCATAGTCAAAATCCCATACATGCTCTTCTATTTTTTCCTTTGACACTACTTTTCCTTTATTTCTGATAAGATATTCCAATATTGCAAATTCCTTTGCAGAAAGTTTTATGGACGTTTCTCCACGGAATACATTATGACTTTTACAATCTACAGTAAGATTGGCAACTTTAAATATATTTCCTTTTTCATTAAAATCAGAATTTTTTCTGAATATTGCTCGTATACGTGCAAGGAGTTCTTCAAAATCAAAAGGTTTTACTAAGTAATCATCTGCTCCAAAATCAAGTCCTTTTACCCTGTCTTCCACATTTCCCCGTGCTGTCAAAAAAAGTACGGGAGTTTTAACACCTTTTTTACGTATTTCTTTCAACAC
This sequence comes from Leptotrichia sp. OH3620_COT-345, assembly GCF_003932895.1. Lineage (NCBI taxonomy): Bacteria > Fusobacteriati > Fusobacteriota > Fusobacteriia > Fusobacteriales > Leptotrichiaceae > Leptotrichia > Leptotrichia sp. OH3620_COT-345. The sequence goes on from NZ_RQYW01000010.1 coordinate 55,046, forward strand.
ATCAAAACCATTCATTTTCGGAAGCATTACATCAAGAATAACCGCATCATAATCAACTGAAAAAATATAATCAAGCGCTTCTTCCCCGTCAAAACAGCTATCTACACCGTAATTTTCCTGTTTCAGCGTTTTCACTATAATGCTGTTTATCTTTTTTTCATCTTCCACTACTAATATTCTCAAGACTCATATCTCCTTTCACTAAATTTTTCTATCCAAATATAAAAATACTTTTTCTAATTATAGCATATTCTATCATTTAAACCTTAAAATAAACTGAATTTTTTTATCTTTTTAAAATTTTTTAAGAAAAAAGACATTTTCATTATATTGAATAATTGAAAATGTCTGCATAAAATCAATCAGAATTAATGTTTTTTCTTTCTAATCCCGGTATTTAACTGATAAATCATTACTGTTTTAAATTCAAACTTTAATATGATTAATTGATTTCACATCTAAAGAATGAGAAATTAAACAAGAGTTTTCTGCAATTTATAAATTTATTTCAAGTTGTGTTTTCGGAAAATTTCATATATAAATACAATTACAATATTTCCCTACAATTTATTTTAAATTATATTTACAGTATTTTCAGCTTTCCTGTTCGTTTATAGCCCAACTTCCTTTTTCCTTAAAGACTTTTAGAATCACTCCGTTTCCTTCGTACTTCTCTTCCGTAATTCTTTTCCCGATAATAACCTCAGCTTCAGTATCCGACATATAATTAATTTTCTGAAGCTCATATCTTGAGATGGGGTAAATTATCTCTTCTATTCTCTTTTTTATTTCATTTTCTATCTGAGCATTATTTTCCTTAATTTCCTGTTTTGAAAGTTTGACAGTTTTTTCTTTGTCCGTTTCATAGTTTGCTGTAAAAGCCTGTAATGAAATTGTTGTTGAAATTAAAATTGCAAGTTTTTTCATAATTTGCCCTCCTAATTTTTTATTTTCATTGTAATAAGATTTTAGCACCTCAGTATTAGAATAAATTTATTTTAAAGTTGTTTCCTCCTGTGTTACAATAAAGTATTTTCAAATGAAAAGAGCAGAAGCCTATTATCATGACTTCTGCTGTTACTTTGTAACTTTTTAAGACTATTTTTACTTTTCACATTATTTTTTCTCATTCGTTACCGTCATTTGATTTTTATAATACATATATTATGCAATCGTTTTTCTCTTGAAGTTTTTACATTGCTCTTCCATTATTAACATACAAAAACAAAAATTAACAATAAAGGAATATAAATGTAACCGTTTTTTAGTAATTTTACAATACCATATCATCTATCGGAATAAGAACAGCACCCATAGAAATCATATGTCCTACATCTATTTTCATCTTTTTTATAATTCTCATAATTTCTTCTCCCTGCTCATCTTCCACATAGGCTATCATTATACTGTCAGTTCCCGGCCATAAATGACTGTTAAAATGTTTGAGATGTTTTCCCCAGTCACTGAAAACTTCAGGAATAAGTATATACTTTTCCAATCCATATTCTGTAAGCTCTTCTTTTATTTTTTCAAGAAAAAAAGAATCAAAATATACTTCCAGTCTTTTCATAACTTCTACCACTCCTTATCTTAATAATTTTTAAGTTAAAAATGCAACCGTAGGTAGCTTAACTTTGAAATAAAATACATTTATCACTATATTATACCCCATTTTATGCTTTTTGTGTTTTTTCATCCAATCTATATTTTATATGCATTTCTATTTTATTATATTAAATTGCTGTTCTAAAAATCAAAATATTTTTTAAATCAATAAAAGAATATTTGTATTTTTAATTACAATTAAAATTTTTATATTTTCAGTAATCTTATATTTTATTCATAACTATTGCAAATAAAAAGAACACTGATAAACTCAATGTCTTTTTTTAAATTCATTATTTTTTGATAATCGATCCATATTCACAAAAATGAGTATTATTGTAAAATTATTTTTTAATATTTACTGCCCCTGCTCCATCTATAAGCCATTTTCCATTTGATTTTACTAGTTTCAATTTAACTTCAACATTAATCGGTTTACCTTCTGAATGAACTGCAAACTCAGGTTTTATATTATCTTTTAAAATCATTGTCCCGGTTTTTTCATTCCAACTTTTCACCTTGAAGTTACTATGTTCAGAAGATGTCGCAAATATTTCACTCCCTAATAAAGTATTATATTCGATACCTTTATATTTATTCAAAAGTTTTCTTTCGGATTCGGAAAGTTTTTTGTTTTCGAGCTGTTTTTCTGCTAATTCCAATGCTCTACTTCTTTCTTTATACATTTTACGAAAATTTTCTGTAACGGGGGAAGCTGCTAGCCAATCTTCTAAACTAATATTTTCTTTTATATAATCATTCATAAATTTTTCAGCTATTCTCTCAGCTTCACTTTTTTTCTCTGATATAGATGTTTTTTTCGCTATTTTTTTCTCCATTGAACTTTTTGCTGAAATTCCCGGATTTACTACCAGCATTAATCCGAATATCAAGCATATAATTTTTCCTATTTTTATTTTTTTCATTTTTTCCTCCTGTATTTATTATTTACATTCATTTTACCATTTTAACATTAAAATAAACTGAAAACTTTTAATTTTTTATGATATACAAAACTTTTTCACTTTATCTAATAGTTTTAAAGATAAAAAAATACAGGACTGTCATTAAATTATAACTTATGTTTCTGTTTGAGTTTTCTTTTTTCAATTCTTTTTTCTTTATTTTCTTCAACTATTAAATACACTACAGGAATAAATATTAACGTCAATAACGTTGAAAAGGACAATCCGAACATTACGGCTATGGCCATTCCCTGATAGTATCCTGCACTTCCTCCTCCCAATGCTAGAGCCATCGGTATCCATCCAAGCACTGTTGTCAATGTTGTCATAAGTATAGGTCTGAGTCTTGATCCTCCTGATTTTATAAGAGCTTCCCTTATGCTTATTCCTTTCTGCCTCATACTTGCAACAAAATCAAGAAGTACTATAGCATTGTTTACAACCATACCCATAAGCATTATTATACCTATCATGACAAACATACTCAGCTGTACTCCTGTTAAAATCATTCCTACTATTACTCCTATTATGGATAAAGGTAACGAACTCATTATAAGAAGCGGAAGTATGAAAGATTCGAGCTGTATTGCCAGAACTATGTATATAAGTACTACTGAAAGTCCAAGGGCATTAGCCATCTCGCTACCCATATCCTGCTGGTTTCTTGCATTTCCGGCTGTAGCAAGTTTATATCCCGTAGCAGGATTGGATTTTTTAAATGCTTTATCTATAAATTTCGCAGCATCGTTAAACCCTTTGGAGCTGTCAAGATTCAGTCCTACGGTTACGGTTTTTGCACCGTTATACTTACTTATTGCCGAAGCCCCTTCCACTTGAATAAGTTTTGCAATGTCTCCTATTCGTACAAAAATCCCGTCTTTTGCTTTAATTTCCAAATCAAGAATTTTTTCAAGAGAATTTCTGTATTTTTCTTCCAGTTGTAGCGTCACATCAAGGCTTTCAGTTCCTTCTGTAATTTCAATAGGAGCTACTCCAAGTACGGACATATTCAACATTGTTGTCAAATTAGTAACGTTTATACCGTAACTTTCTGCTTTTTCCCTATTTATTTCCAGCCTTGCCTGAGGATTCCCTCCTTCTGTGGAAGATTTTACGTCTTTCATCCATTTTTCCTTTTTTATTTCCCCAACTATGAAGTTTGCAATTCTGTTGAGTTCATCGGCATTATTTCCTTCTATCTGAAATGAATAGTCTTTATTGGCATTGGCATTGGTAGTTTCTTCAGAAGATAAAGTCAAATTCACATCAGGCAAGTCTTTTAGGTTTTGTCTTATTCTGTCCATAGTTTTAAATGTGTCTTTTTTTATTCTTACATTGACTATTGCGGCATCTTTTCTTGATATTGAATAGAAACTTTCCGTCATTTTATCATTTTTAACAATTTCTTCTATTTTCTTCGTTATTTCATAAGATTTTTCCAAATCAAGTCCTGTAGCAAGAGAAGCTACTACCGAATACTCTTTATTATCTATCGTCGGGAAAAAGGATGTCTTTACTCTCGGTCCTAATATTACCATTGTAAATATAAATAATCCGATAGTCCCGGTTACTACTTTCCACTTATTTTCCAAAGAAACAGCTATCACTTTTTCATATTTTTCCCTAAAAATGTTAAAATATTTAGCTTTTTCTTTATTTAGCAATATTTTTTCAAGATTTAAAAATCTGCTTGATACCATAGGAATAAAGAGCATTGCAACTATTATTGAAGCTCCTAAGGCAAACATTATAGAAAATGCTATTCCGGAAAATACTTCTTTTATAAATCCATTAAATATTACTATTGGTAAAAATACACATACTGAAGTCATTGTAGAAGCTATCATAGGCATTATTACTTCATTTGTTCCCCTTACAGCTGCTATTAAAGAAGGTTCCCTGTATTCCTGCATATGATCAAATATATTATCAAGGGTGACAACAGAGTTATCCACAAGGGAACCCACAGCAAGAGCAAGTCCCATTAAAGATACTAAATTCAGAGAAATCCCCTGTGTGCTTAACAGAAAAAATGTAAACATTGCCGATATAGGAATTGACAATGATATAAATATGGATGCCCTTATATCTTTCAAAAATACAAGAAGAACTATCGCTGCAATAACTAATGCCTGTAATCCGGAGCTTGTAACATTTGCTATGGCATCTTTTACGTCTATACTGTTATCTTTTATAAGATCATAACTCGCTCCTTTAGGAAACAACGGCTTCATTTCCTCCAGCTGTTTTTTTGCTGTATTTGCTATTTCTACTATATTCCCGTCCTTTGACTTTTCTATTACTACAGCTATGGAATCCTTTCCGTTTACTCTTGTATAAGTGTCCTTTTCCTTTGTACCGTAACTTATGCCGGCTAAATCTCTTAACTTCAATGTCTGTCCGTTATCATTGGATAAAATTATATTTTCAACTTGTTCCAGAGTTTTTATTTCTCCTGACACTCTCAGGATAAATTCCTTTCCTCCGTCGGTTACTGTTCCTGCAGGAGTTATAGTATTCGCAGCTTTTATTTTAGAATAAATTTCTGATGGCGAAAAATTAAAAGCTTTCAGTTTATACGGATCTAGTTCAACTTTTATTTCCCGCTTTGTTCCTCCTAATACAAAAATATTCCCTATTCCTTTATTTCTCTGTAATGCGGGTTTCATCGTTTCATCTACGAATGAAGTCAAAGTTGCTTCATCTGCACCTTTCAACACTATAAACAAAGCCATTGCAGAACTCACACCTGCTGAATTTCCTGCTCCTGACAATACAGGGCTGTCAGCATCATTTGGAAGATCATTTTTTATTTTATCTATTTCAGATTGTATCTGAACCTTTTTCGTGTCAGTATCCGTACCGAAATTAAACTGAACTACTACTACTGAAGTACCGAATGCCGAAGTAGTAGTTATATTTTTTATTCCGTCAACATTCAATGATGCTTCTTCTATTTTTTTAGTTATCTGTGTATCCACATCTTCGGAAGTTGCCCCTGTCCATTTAGTCTGGATTACTACAAAAGGGAAATTAAAATCAGGTAATAATTCCTGTTTCATATTTTTTAATGCACTATAACCTGAAAATATCATAAATGCAATTATCATCGTAGTAGCAACTATTCTCTTTGTTGCAAATTCTGCTACTGTCATTTTCCTCTCCTTTCTCTTACTTCTTCCGACATGTTAGTTGATTTTCTTTATTTTTTCTCCATCCTGAACTACATTTTGTCCGTCAGTAATAATTTCTGAACCTATTATCAGTCCTTCCCCTTCAACTGCAGCAAATTTTTCATTCTGATTCAGTATTTTTACAGGAACGGCTTTTGCAACACCGCTCTGAATTACATATACTATCTGCTCTACTCCTCTTACAACAATAGATTCTTTAGGTATTACAATACCTTTTTCAACTCCCGTATCTATACTTGCAGTTCCATACATACCGCTTTTTATTTTCCTTTCAGGATTGGGAATACGTATTTTCACAATAAACTGTCTTGTTTTAGTATCTGCTGTTCCTGATATTTCGTGTACTTCTCCTGAGACTTCTCTATCCAGTTCATCTATTTTTATTTTTGCTGCTGTTCCTACTTTTATTTTATTTACTATATTGGGAGAAACTCCTACTTTTATTTCCATTTCGGACTCATTTACAATTTTAAACAGAAGCTGTCCTGCACTTATCTGCTGATGTCTTTCAAGATCAAGGCCTGATATTACACCGTTTATATCCGCTTTTATTACCGATTTATTGTTACTATCATTTGCCAATGCCAGGTTCGCACTTGCTGATTGATAATTTGTCTTGGCATTCAGATACTCGGTCTCGGTAATCAGTCTTTTCTGATAAAGTTGACTGTATTTTTCATATTGTATACGTGCCGTATTGTAACTTGCAGCGGCAGACTGTAGATTTGACCTTGCTGATTGATTGTCTATTCCCAGTATTACCTGCCCTGCATTTACTTCGTCTCCATTTTTTGCGTTTAATACTGTTAATTCTCCGTTTACTACCGCTACATAAGGTATTTCCTCTTTTCCTTTTATCTCAGCTCCTGCGGTATATCCCAACGACATATCGCTCCGGCTGAGAACCTGAACTTTTACAGGACGCAGTACTTCCTCTGCTTCCTGCTCCTTCTTTTTCCTGCAGGAAACTGTTATTGCAAGTATAAGCAACAAACCTGCAATATATTTTTTCTTTGTATATAGTGATTTTACTATTTTCATATTTTATTTTTCCTCCCACTTTAAATATATTACTTTAAGTATCAATCTAAAAATGCCCCGTATCTTGAAACTAAATAATAATATCTTAATTTTGAACTTATGTAGTCAGTTCTGCTTTGTCTCAAATTTGATTCTGCTGTAAGCAAATCTCTCATCGTTACCAATCTGTACGAATATCTTTCCTGTTCCAGTTCATAGACTTCCTCTGCCTTTTCCAAAGCGATTTTCTTTGCTTCCAGACTTTTTTCAAGGGATTGCAGCTGATAATACACTTTCTTCATTCCTACTTTCAATTCATCCATTACTTTTTCAGCTTCTATTTGCTTTATTTCATAATTTCTTTTAGCCTTATCTACATCAATTTTATTTTCTCCCCAGTCGAAAATCTGCCATGAAAAATTCACTCCCACTGTTCCGTTATAATTTTTTGTTTTTACAGTTTCGGAAATTTTTGTCTGATTTGAAGTTCCATATGTTATTACTCCTGTAACTTTCGGTTTCGTATCCGATTTTTTAAGTTCTATATTCTGCTTACTTATTTCTTTCTGTTTAAGTGCCATCTGATATTCGGTATTCCGTGCCGTAAGTTTTTCAAGATCGTTTTTCAGATTAACTGTCTTACTGAATTTTTCTTCTACAGTAAAAGGTACAATTTGTATTTTTTCACTGTCTTTTATCCCTATTATATTTCCCAATGCTTCTTTTGCTATTTCTATATTGGCTGTTTGCTGTACTATATCCGCTTCTATTGCTTTCAGACTTCTTTCAGCTTCTATAAATTCAGGTTTTGTAACAAGTCTCAGTCTATATTTTTCCTTCTGCTCTTCATAATTTCTGTTCAGTGCTTCTTTGGATTTTTTAAGTACTTCCAGTGTATTTTCAGCTTCATATACATCTATATATGCCTGAATCGTATTTAATATAGTATCTTTTCTTACTTTATCCAAAGATAACTCCATTAACGACAGATAGTTTTTGCCTATCTCTATCCCCGATTTTATTGCCCCTCCTGTATAAATAGGCTGTGTCAATGTGACATTATGTCCATATGACTGGTCATATCTGCCTGAAAAAGGACCTTTTACTTCTTTAAAATATTTATTTGCAGTTGCATTATAACTTATTTTAAAATAGGCATTTTTCCATGCTTTATTCACATCAAGCTTACTTTTATCCACTTCAAGCATTCCTATTTTAATATCTTTATTATTTTTTACTGCCATTTCCGCAGCTTCCTGTACGGTTATCCGCTGTCCGAACACAGGTATTGAAAACAATATTGCCAATATTATTTTTTTTAAGGCTTTTCTTTTCATTTTTTCCTCCTGAGTTATTTTAACGCATTATATATAAATTCTACTATCTGTTCTATTTTTTCTTCTCTTGTCATATTCTCCCCTTTTCTTAAATTTACATTTTCCGTCAGGCTTTCATCCAGAAAAAAACCTTCCATTGATATAAGTATAAATTCAGTTATAAAAGTATCATTATAACTTTTATTTTTAATATCTCCGCTTCTGTTTACAACATTTTTTCGAAGAAAATTTATGGATATATCATGTATCTCTTCCATATATTCCACAAATTTCTTATCTTTCAGAAAACTGTCTATATTTTGTAAATTTATGTTTTTCATATATTTAAAAAATATTTCACTTCTTTTGTTTATAAAATCTTTTAAAATTTCTTTAGGTTTTTTTTCTACATTAATTTCTTTCATTACTCTGATTTTTTCTTCTTTCAGTATTTCCAGAATTTCATATAGAACTTCTTCTTTTGTCTTAAAGTAAGTATAAAAATTTCCCTTGGATATTTCCAATGCTTTTGTAATGTCATCTACTTTTGTCTGAAAATATCCTTTTTCGCAAAACAGTTCCATTGATTTGTCTATTATCATCTGTCTTTTATTTTCTTTTCTTATCATTCTATCTTCTCTCTCCTTCTCATAAATGACTCACGAGTCACTTTATGTATAATATTACTTTTTTTACATTTTGTCAACAACTTTTTATAAAAATATTTCTTCTATAATTTTATAAAATTTTATTTTTATTTTTTATCGAATGGAAATTCACTTTATTATAAAATAAGGGTTACAGTATAATACATTTAATTTTTTTCAATGCTTTAATAAATATTAATAGTTGAAATATGTATAACTTTTTTCCAAAATAAAGGTTTTTCAAAACTTTTTATGGTATTATACTTAAAATATATTGAAAGGAAAAAACTATGAAAATAAAATTAAGTACTCTTTTTATCTTTGTGTTATTTTTTGCGGTTTCCACATATTCATTTTCCGATAATCAAGCTTTAGAAAATACGCTTGAAACCGGAGACACCGCACAACCTAAAAGTTCTGAAAATCAAACTTCTGTAAAAGCTAAAACGGAAAGTTCTTCAATAAAGAAAAGCAAAACTCCGTCAACCTTCAAAAAAAAGGATATCAGTAATACCATGTGGAAATTAACCGAACTTGGAGAGAAAAAACTTTCAACTTCAGAAGATACAGATAGTAAAAAAATGATTATTACTCTTTATCTGTCTTCAAATGGAAGTATAAACGGAGTTGCAGGTGAAAACGGATACTTCGGAAATTATCGGTTAAACGGAAACAGAATTTCTTTAAATCTTATAGGAAGTTCTTTTTCCGATGAAGTTTCGGAAATGGAAACAGAGTATCTAAACATTTTAGAAAGATCTTCAACAGTGGAACTTAACGGTAACATATTGATTTTAAGATCCGATAAAGACACTTTAACATTTGAAAAAGTCAAATAAATCATTATAAAAGCAGATTATTGAGAGGAAATGTGATATGAAAATGAGAATATTTTTAAGTTTAATTTCAATTTTTCTTTTATTTGGCTGTACTACAGCTTCATTGGATACTAAAAGTGAAAACTTGAGAAAAGAAGAGGATATTTCCTCTAAGCTGTCGGATACTTCATGGAAACTGACAGAAATATCGGGAGAGAAAGTAAATATTCCCAATACAGATTCAGGAAAAGCTTTCATTACCATTAATTTTACAGCGGAAGGAATACATGGAATTTCAGCTGTTAATAACTATTTTTCATCATATACAGTAAAAGAGAATATTATTTCTTTCGGGGTTATAGCTTCTACAAAGATGGCCGGTTCACCTGAAATGATGGATTTAGAGATTAAATATTTCGGTATTTTGGAAAAATCCGAAAAATTTGAAATGCCTGATGACAATACATTAATATTAAAGTCAGGAAATGAATTTCTGAAATTTAAAAAAATATAATGTTTCTTTGTGAGGGCTCATAATCGCCCTCACATTCCTTCTTACCGGCTATAAATTTTTTGTGAAATCTGAATGCGGTACTTTTATTTACATTTTAGTTTTATACTTTATTATTACTGAATTTAACTTTAATTTAAAAAATATTTTTATTATTTTTAATCTCTTTCAAAATTAAAATTTTATATTATTAAAAATACAGTCAGAAAGTATAAGAAAAACATCTTTTGAATTACGGAAAATATTTTTTAAACTTTGATAAAAGCTGCTTCAAAAGTTAAAAATTATCTTATAACTCCAGATAATATATTTTAAAAAATCAAAATCATTATTTTTATTGCATTTTACAGATATCAAACATATCCAAAATTTATGCTCTGACATATTTTAATATCTTATAAGACAATTCGGGATTCATTTTTTCAAAAAAACATAAAAAAATTTTTATTTGAAATATTTAAACGCATCATTAAACAGCATAAATATCATCAGTCCGAATAAAAGAAGCATTCCCGCTGCATGTATTCTTTCTTCTATTTTTTTATTTACTTTTATTCCAAAAAATTCAGGAATTACAAATAAAATTCTTCCTCCGTCAAGAGCCGGTATGGGAAGCAGATTCATCAGACCTATATTAATCGAAAGTAGAATAAATATGTTTATAAGTCCGAAGCCTCCTCCTGCTTTATATGCTTCTCCCACAAATTTAGGGAGTCCTATTGGACCTGTCACTTCCTGCATTGATACTTTACCTGTAAGGAGCATTTTCAATCCGTTTATCATTAATATGAAATAATCTCCGAATGTAGAAAAAGAAGCATGTATTTTTCTAAAAACCGAAACATTAGTTTTTACGGCCTGTATACCGAGTAAATTCACTTTTTCTTTTTCATAATAAGTTAATTTGACTTTTTGATTGATTTCTTTATTCTCTCTGATTATTTTTACAGCCACATCTTCTCCGTTATACCCTTTTTGATTGATTTCTCCTATCTGAAGGGCTATATCTCTCCAATTATTTATTTTCTCCCCGTTAATTTCTATAATTCTGTCATTAGGCTTAAATGCCGATTTAACAGCCGTTTCTTGATTGACACTACCTATTACAGGTTCGATGAATTTCGGAGGAATGACTCCTGTAATTGAAAACAATATAAATATTACTATTATTGCGGAAACAAAATTCATTACTATTCCTGCTATCAGGACTACAAACCTGCTAAATGGAGGTTTTGTATAAAATCCATTTTCAAATTTCTGTTCTCCACCTTCTTCAGGCTGCATTCCACCTATATTAACAAACCCTCCTAAAGGCAATATTCTTATAGAATAAGTTGTTTCATTTATTTTTTTTGAAAAAAGTTTCGGTCCCATTCCTATGGCAAATTCGATAACCGGCATTTTATAATATTTTGCTGTCAGAAAATGTCCCAGTTCATGTAAAAATATAATAAGTCCCAGTATCAGTATTGTAAAAAGTATACTCATTTTATTCCTCTCATTATTTTAAAATCTTTTGTTTTATGATATAATATTTTATCTTTTTATTATACCATACATAAAAAATTTAGTCGACATTGTATTAAGTTTAAAACTGACAAGAAAGGATAAATATGAAAAAAAATAGTTTTATTTTAGGAGGCTTTTTAATTATTATTGCTGCAGTTATGTGGGGAATTGATGGAGTTCTATTGACTCCTTCCTATTTTTCAAAATTTCATTTCTATGATGTTAATTTTATCGTATTTATTGCTCATGCAATACCTTCATTTATTTTATCCATACTTTTTACGAAACAATATAAAATGTTAAAAAAATTTACTAAAAATGATTTTATATTTTTTTCTCTTATTGCTTTATTTGGTGGAAGTATCGGAACTCTTTCCATTGTAAAAGCTCTTCAACTAAGTGAATTCAACAAATTCAGTATTGTCATATTAATTCAGAAAACTCAACCTGTTTTTGCAGTTTTTCTTGCTTTTTTGATATTAAAGGAAAGACCTTCAAGAAGATTTTATCTAATTGCTTTGATTTCACTTATTTCAGTTTATTTACTGACTTTTGAATTTAAAAGTCCTATACTCCTTCCAAAAAATAATATTTTGGCTGCAATGTACTCCCTGCTTGCTGCTTTTTCATTCGGAAGTTCTACAGTTTTCGGAAAAAAAATTGTAAGTAAGTTTTCATTTTTGACAAGTACATTTTTCAGATTTTTCTTTACTACAATTATAACTATGTTTTTTCTACTTTTTTCTGGAAATACCGAAAAAAGTTTGCTCATGTTTTCAGGAAATCCTAGTTTAATGGCTCTTTCCTTATTCATAGCTATCTTTGGACTATCTGCAATACTTATTTACTATAATGGACTGAAACATGTGACCGCTTCCGTTTCTACAGTTTGTGAACTGGCATTCCCTCTTACATCAGTAATTGTAGAAGCAGTCGTATTGAAAAGGTTTTTATCCCCGATACAATTTGTATCGGCAGGAATATTAATAGGATCGATATTGTACTTAAATTTGTCAAATGTAAATTCTGAAATAAAAGAAATTGATAAAATAGAAAATGCTGAAATTTAAAGGAGCTTACGCTCCTTTTTTATTGGCTTTTATATTTAAAACTGCTTCCCATTTTTAGTCCGTTTCTGCACATTCAAATTTTATAATACAAAAAATACTGAAACAAACTTTTTTCCGATCCGGAGCTGTCTCATAAAGTAAAAAATATATCAAAATATAAATTTTATATATTTTGTTTTTCATAAAATCACTAAAAATAATAACTTACAATTTAAAAAATATTTTTGGCTTATGAGATAGCTTCGGAAATCTTATTTTTACTCAGTTTTTCAAAAAAACACGGAAAAAATTTATAATAAATTTCCATTTCTGTTTTTTTCTTCTTCTAATGAAGTGTCTATATCTTCATATCCCACTCCGTTCGGAATAGATGTAAGAACTTTATCAGTGACTTTTGATAAATGTGCATCCATTGCATAAGCTGCTCCACTTACAAAATCTATAACCCTCTGCCCTACTTCAAATTCCAGAAATTCCAGACTGAACGTAACCACTTTCTTTTCTTTGATCGAATCAGCTATTAGCCTTGAATCCTCAAATGTTTTCGGTCTTATTATTGAAACATAACTCACTTTCATTTTTCCGCTTTCCTCCTTCTTTCCTCCTCCAAATATACTCATAACCTTTTTCTCTTTTTCTTCAGTATGTTCAGGTTCAGTATAACTGTGGGTTTTCACTTGAGTTTTAGGCTTAACAACAACTTCTCTTTCCTCTTCTTCTACAATTTCATCTTCATCTACATCTCCGAAAAATTCTAAAAATTTTTTTCCAAGCTTCAAATTAGCAACCTCCTGTTTATTCAAATAATCTGCTTCCTATTCTGATTATAGTAGCTCCGTTTTCAAGAGCTTCAATATAGTCGCCGGACATTCCCATAGAAAGCTCATTCAAATAATCATATTTTTTTTCATATTCTTCTTTTAATTTAAACATACTTGAAAAATATGTGTTTATTTTATGAGTTCCGGCTTCCAATGGAGCCATCGTCATAAACCCCTTTATTTTGACATTATCCATAGAAAAGTATTTTTTGTATTCCTTCTTAAAATCTTCCACATAAATTCCCGTTTTTGACTCTTCTTTTGAAATATTAATTTGGACTAAGCCATTTACAATCCTGTTACTCCGGACAGCTTTTTCATTAATTTCTTTCAAAAGTTCATAAGAGTCTATTGAATGTATTAAATTTACACTGTTTATTATATACTTTATTTTATTTTTTTGCAACCTTCCGATAAAATCCCATTTTATATTTTCATATTTTCCGTTGGAAAAAGCTTCCATTTTATCTCTATAAGTCTGTGCCCTATTTTCTCCAAAGTAGGAATATCCCATATCCATTATTTTTCTCTGTTCTTCAATATTGAAATATTTACTTACAAATAATATTTTCACTTTTTTAGGATAAGGAGAATACTTCCGTATGTCTTTTTTTATTTTTTCGTAATTTTTATATATTTTTTCTTTATTTAATTCCATTTTTTCTCCTTTGTATATAATAAATCGTACTCATTTCTTTATATAAATTCCATAAATACATCATTAGCAAGTAAAATTCCCTGTCTTGTAAGACGTAATCTTGTCCCTTTGTTAAATTTTTCAAGTAATCCTCTCTTTAAAAGACTTTCCGATTTTTCATCATCGAAATATTCTATTCCCTCGTTTATAAGGCGTAGTCCAAGCATATTTTTTAATTTATAATATTCTGTTTCATCTACAGTTTCAACACTTTTTTCATCTATAGGAAATATATTTTCATCAATAAATTTATAATATTTATAAAAATTTCTTACATTACTGTATCTTTTCTCTTTGTAGTAACTTGCAGCACTCATTCCTACACCTAAAAATTGTTTATTTTTCCAATATTTAAGATTATGCCTTCCTGCCAGACCTTTTTTTGAAAAATTTGAGATCTCATAATGCTCGTATCCGTTTGCTTTTAAAAAATCAATAATCAGTTCGTACATCTCGGCTTCAAGATCCTGTTCCATTTGGTAAAGCAGTCCTTTCTGCATCTTACTCCAAAACACTGTCCCCTCTTCCCATATGAGAGAATATATTGATACATTATCAGGGGACAGCTGTAATATCATTTCTAAGTCTTTTTTCAAATCTTTCATATTCTGATTCGGAATTCCGAACATAAGATCAATAGAAATATTATCAAAACCCGCTTTTCTTGCATTTTCAAAAACTTTTACAGCATCTTCTCCGTTATGTAGTCTACCGATAAATTTTAGAATGTGATTTTGAAAACTCTGTATCCCTATACTAAGTCTGTTTATTTTTATTTTTCTCAATTCTTGAAGTTTTTCCTCGGTCATATCATTAGGATTGAGTTCCAATGTTATTTCGGCATTTCTAGTATATTTTATAGTTTCCATTATACAGGAAAGCATTTTTATAGACAGGAGCGAAGGTGTCCCTCCTCCAAAATATACCGTATCATATTCGTATTCAGGATACATCTTCAGTTCTTTTATTAGTGCTTCCGTATATTTACCATATTCATGCTCCATATTTATAAATGTACAGAAATCACAATATTCACATTTCTTTTCACAAAAAGGTATGTGTAGATAAAGTGCATCTATATTTTCTCCTGTTTTCTGTTTATTCTCTGTTTTACTCATCTCCCTTATTTCTGACCTCTTTACATATTTTATTTATAATTTCAGAATTTTTTCAAACTCACTCATTGACTTATCGAGCTTCTGCTTTACATTTTCATCAGTATCTGCATTTACACTAAAGTAAAATTTAATTTTAGGTTCTGTCCCTGAAGGTCTTGCAGTAATATATGTATTATCCTCCAAAATAAACTGTAACACATTTTCTTTAGGTAAATTTATTTCTTTTACTTCTCCTGTTTCAAGATTATATTCTTTGTGAGAATCAAAGTCCTTTTTTATTTTTATTTTCTTTCCAATTAACATATCTTTTACATTTTCTCTCAAATCACTCATCAGTACAGCCATTTTTTCTATTCCATCTTTTCCTTTTAATGTAACCGACTTTATTCCTTCGAGGTAATATCCAAATTTTTTATATAATTTCTGTAATTCTTTATAAATAGAGCTTCCTACCGAATTATAATATGCTGCCATTTCAGCTATTATCATTGATGTCACAAGAGCATCCTTATCTCTTGCATGAGTTCCTATAAGGTATCCATAACTTTCTTCAAATCCGAACAGATAGCTTCCGTCAAGTGTCCCTGTTTCAAATTCCCTTATTTTTTCTCCTATATATTTAAACCCTGTCAATGTCTTTATTACTCCTACATTACTTGAAGGTGCCATTACATCTATCATAGGAGTTGACACTATTGTTGTTATTACTTTTGCATTTACAGGTATATTTTTTTTATTATTCAGTAAATACTGGAGTAAAAGTAATCCCATCTGATTTCCATTAGGATAATACCAGTTATTCCTGTCGTCCTTTACAGCTATTCCTATTCTGTCGGCATCAGGATCATTTGCCATTACAAGTTTTGCCTCTATTTCATCTGCCAGTTTCACACCAAGTTTAAATGCTGCAACTTCTTCAGGATTTGCATAAACTACAGTAGGAAAATTCCCGTCAGGTTCTATCTGCTCTTTTACAACTTCAAAATTATATCCGAAGTCTGACAGAATTCTTTTCATAGGTCTTCCTCCTGTACCATGTAAAGGAGTATAAACTATTTTAAAATTTTCTTTTCCTGAAATATCTTTTTTCAATGTTTGTTTTTTTATTTCATCAATATAATCATTATCTATTTTTTCATCAAGTTCAATTATAAGATTCTGTTTTCTTCCCTCTTCTTCGGAAACAACTTTTATTTCTTCAAGAGTTTGAATTTTATTTACTTCACTTACTATTCCTGTTGCATGAGGATCAACTACTTGAGCACCGTCTTCCCAATATACTTTATATCCGTTATATTCTACCGGATTATGACTCGCAGTTACTACTATTCCTGCAAGACAACCTTTATACCTTACACCGAAAGACAATTCAGGTGTAGATCTCAAATCAGGATAAATGTAAGCTTTTATTCCATTGGCGGCCATTACTCTTGCCGTATTCAAAGCATATTCTCTTGAGCCTATTCTACAGTCATGGGCTATTATTATACCTTTTTCCTTTGCATCTTTCTCATTATATTTTAACATGTAATTAGCAAGACCCTGAGTAGCTTTTCTAATTACGTATTTATTAATTCTGTTTGTACCTATTCCCCTTATTCCTCTTATTCCTCCTGTGCCGAAACTTAAATCCTTAAAAAATCTGTCTTCTATTTCTTTCGGATTATCCTCTAAACTTTTGAGTTCTTCCTTGTCTTTTTCATTAATAGAATCTGAATTTAACCAGTATTCATACTTTTTCATGAATTCCATAGCGATAGCCTCCTGTAATAAATATTATTTATTTTAATTTTACCATATTTATAAGATTATACAACTATTTTTTATTATTTTCGTGAATTTTTTGTCTGTAGTTTCATATAATTAATATTTATTTATTATATTTTTATAATGTAAATTTTAATATATGATTTTTCTTGGGAAAAACTCTCAGCAAAAAGGTGAATTCAAAAACTATCTTTATAATATCATTAAAAATTTTTATTTTATTTTAAAATATTTCCTATATATTTTCAATTTTTTATAGCTACAATTTTATTGTACTCTCACTTAAAACTGTTTTCTGTCATTTTAATTTTCTCCAACATTCAAAATTTTTCTGGGAAAATATAAAATTATATTGTTCAGAAAAATGAATATTTTGAGTGAAGCGAATTATCAATTTTTTAAGTATAATGAATATTTTTAAGAATCAAAAATTGTAGTAGGTAAATAGTGTATAAGAGCAACAATAAATTTTCATGAATAAAATTCAAAAACTCTTTTTCTTGAGTTATCTCATAAGACATTAAATATGTTATTCCATGGATTTTGTATATATTTTGCTTTTATAAAGTCCGGCAAAATAGTAATTTTTTATTTTTTAAAAAAGCTTCTGCTAACCGTCAAAAGTAACAATACCATAGTCATCACTGAAAGATTTACAATAAAAGGAAAATAATAATTTGCCGAAAGCAGATACCCCGACATTAATGAACCTGCTGCACTCCCTAAAAACCCGACTGCCGAAGTCACTCCAAGTATTTTCCCCTGCTCTTCTTTGTATCTCTGAGCTACTATGCTGTTTCCTAAAGATCTTGCTATTTCATATGTCATTGTATATATTGCCATAAATACATATGAAACTGTTCCGCCGTTTAACCTGTATAGTATAACGGACATCAGTATAATTCCTATAAGTATCATTATTTTATGTATTACTTTTTCCTTATATTTGGCTATAAATTTCACTAAAAGTACGCTTGTCCCAAAAAATGCCAATAATGAGGAACACATTACAAATGTTCCTATAGTATCAGAATTTACTTTAATGTGAAATTTCAGGAAATAATTTAATGCACTGGCATAAGCAAATATACCTACATTTGATAAAAATATTATAAAACAGAAAAATTTTGAATAACTGTCCAGTTCATTTATGTATTTAAATGTAGCAAATGGATTCAAATTTTTCTTTTCTCTTATTCCCTCTTTTCGATTTCCCCGTTCGGTTTTTACAATTTCCTTTAATATGAAAAAAATAAGAAGAGACACTATACAACCGCATATAAACTGAAGTCCAAAAGGATACCTCGTATCATACCTTGCAACAATTCCTCCTGTTTTTTGGCCTATTGCTCCTCCTATTACGGCAGCTGAGCTTATTTTTGCTATATTTTTACTTTTTTCTTCTTTTGATGAGAGCTGACTCACATATCCGAAAGCTACAGCATATGTCCCTCCTGAAGCAAAGCCTGCGATGACTCTCGCTATAAAAACTATAGGTAAAAAATTTACAAATCCAAAAAATATTTGGGAAGTTCCGTACATAAAAGGCATAAATATAAATATTTTTTTCATTCCCACTTTATCTGCAAGAGCTCCTAAATAAGGAGAAGACATAAACATTGCCGTACTCATTACAGCTAGAAATTCTCCGGATATACTCTTTTTCCAATTTCTCAATTCTATTAATCCCGGTGTTGCCGGATGTGCCAGATTATAAACGATAATACAAAAAAACATTAGTATTATCATTCGATTTATATTTTTTTTCTCCATATTTTCCTCTCATTGATTTAATTTTTTAGTTTACAAAAAGTATAATTTTATTATTAATTTAATATACTTATATTTTATTTAAAATTCCTCGACATTCAAAATTTTTCCGATAAAATAAAACTATTCCAATCAGGAAAATGAATGTCTGAACATTAAAAATTATTATTTCTCAAGCATAACGAATATTTTTAAGAGTATTAAAATTTTACAGTCAATAGTGGGTATGTAAGAACTTTAATCAGTCTTCGCGGAAAAAATAGTTTTCAAATCACTACCACTACATCACTAAAATCTTTTTCAACCCTGTCTCCTCCACATATTACTGTATAAATTTTCAAAGACAAACGATTTTTTTCTTCTTTTAGTTTTTTTTTGAAAGTATGAGATATTTTACAAACTCCATCAGTAATCATTAGTAT
Organism: Leptotrichia sp. OH3620_COT-345; assembly: GCF_003932895.1. Taxonomy (NCBI): domain Bacteria; kingdom Fusobacteriati; phylum Fusobacteriota; class Fusobacteriia; order Fusobacteriales; family Leptotrichiaceae; genus Leptotrichia; species Leptotrichia sp. OH3620_COT-345. The sequence goes on from NZ_RQYW01000010.1 coordinate 74,296, forward strand.
ATCCGCTTTGTTGTAATTTTCTTTTTTGCTTATTATTTCCAGTGCTTTTTTAAGAGGTGTTTCAAAGTCTGTTCCCCCTTCATAACTTTTTTTTAAAAATTTCACAATTTTTGAAACCTCATTATCGTTTTCCACTGAAAGCTCCTGAAGCTGACCTTTTGACCCGAACAGCAATATATAAAGTTCCCTATTTTCTCTTTTTAAAATTTTTGATATTGCCATTATTAATGCTTTCGCTTTTAAAATCGGTTCTCCTTTCATACTTCCTGATGTATCAATACATGTAACAATAGGACCTTTACTGTTTATTTTCTTTTCTTCTTCTTTTTTCTCCTCTTCTTCCTTACCTTTTATTTCATAGGTTAAAAGGCTGTTTTCCAGATATTTTGAATAAAACAGATACTTCAACTGATTATCTTCAAGGTTAATAAGCTCTGAAGGTAAAATCCTCGATAAATTCGATCCTTTCTGTATTCCAAAAATTTCATCCCTATTTATTTTAGGAATTTTCCTATCTTTTTTTTCAACAATTCCTTTTTTTCCTCTTCCGAGTTTTTTTATTATATCCTGAATATTCCTGTTTCTAAGCATTTCCTCGACAATATCCTTGAAATCATTTCCCATTTCCTTTAATTCTCTGTAAGAAATATCTCCTCCGAATCCTTTCAAAGTATTTTCATTTTGTTCATATCCAAGTATTATTTGTTCCAGAACTTCTCTTATCCTGAACAATATTTTCATCATATGAACCGGTATTTTTTCATCATTTACTTCTGTGATAAAATCTCCTATCTCACTGAATTCTCTTTTCATATGTAGGATTATTTCTTCATTTAAAGGAACTTCATTATAACTTTCCATTGTTTTTTCCATTTCTGATATGTTAAAACCTTTTTCTGTTCCGACATTTTCATTAATGTAGTTATTTCTATCATTTTCCCATAGAAGCCATTTTACGGCTCCTGTTTTATTTTTGACCTTCTGTTTTAAAAGTCCTGTTTCAGATTTGTACCCTTCTTCTATATCTTTGTATTCATCAAAAAAATCTTTTTCTGAAAAATCAAGGCATTTTTTTGTAAATCCATGACTGTTTTTAAATACTAATCCGAAAAGATTTTTTTCTCCGATATATTTTTCAGCTTTTTCAGCAATTTCAGAATTTCCAACAGCACCTTTTTCATTAGAAGAAATATATATACTTTCAGGAAAGTCAGAATTTTTTATAAACTCTTCTGTCGTTATACACTTCACTTCCCCTGTATTTTTCAATATATCATTTTCAGGAATACATATTATCCTGTTATCTCCGACATATATTCCTGAAATTCCGAAATCACTGTATATTATACTTCCTCTTTCAGGTACTGTCTTTTTTCTGTAAACAGTATTTATATAATATTTTAAAGGTTTTGCAAGGTGTGTGTTTAATGAAGTCCTTATTTTAAACATTTTTTATCCTTTCCTTTATAACCATATATTTTCCTGTATCTGCTTTAAAAGGAGTTCATTTGAGATTTTTTCTTCGCCAGCTATTCTGTTATTTTTCAAAAAGTCTTCGATTTCTTTTCTCCTGTTTTTTTCGTTAAGTATTACTTCTGACATTTTTCTTATAATTTTTTGTACTGTTCTTATATTCAAAACTTTCTTATTTGTTCCTTTATTAGAATATGCCCAGAATTCATTATCAAAAAACAAACCGTCATTTTTTGTGTTGAACAGTATTATTATATTAGACTGAATATATAATTTATCCATATAAATTATTTTTAATTTTCTATCCCTGTAAAAGTCATCTATATTTCTTTCAATATAGCTATCTTCCATATTAATAAGTGTTTTAAAAATATAATTCAGAAACTGTTTTCTTTCTTCTTTTTCACATTCTCTCGTCATTTCAAACAAATTCAGTTCTTTTTCTTCATTTAACATATTTAATATTTCCAAATTTATTTCTTCTTCAGTCCTTCCCTTTATTTCATATACATTCAACTTATCTTCTTCCTTTCCTTATGGATCTCTTTCATATTGAAATTTATTCAATTCCAAACTGTTTTTTAACAAGGTGACACTTTTTTATATTTTACAGTTTCAAAATTAATTTGTTATACCTAAAAAAATATTTTTCAGATTAAATATTTTCAGTCAGTTTCTTTTGCTATATTTCTTTTGACAATATCTAATACGACTTTTGTTACAGTTTCATAGTTTTCAGGATTATTCCACAAACAATCTGTTAATAACATTACATCTGAAAAATCCACTTTCTTTCTTCCGTTAATATACGCTGATATTTTTAACAATTTTATCATTTTTACAAATTTTCTGTCGGATATTGTCTCATACCTGTTTTCACTAAAAATTCTGTTGTATTCGCTTCTTATCCGAATTAATGTTTTTTTCACATTTTCAGATAATTTTATATTTATATATTCTTTTTCGATTTTATCTAAATCCTGAGAAGTTATTTTCAAATGTTCAGGGATTAAAATATTTCCACTTTCAATATCCATTAGTTCTTCAACATCATCATCGCTTACGTAGTTTACTATTCTCCTCAAAAGAAATCTGTCATACAGTGCTGCAAGTTCTTCATTTTCAAAAGGCAGTTCATTTGAAGCTCCTATAACTGAAATTAAAGGTATCTCCTGTCTTTTTCCTCCATTATGGAATATCTTTTCATTAATCATTGCAAGCAAAGTATTTAAAATAGAAGAATTTGCTTTAAAAATCTCGTCTAAAAAGACTATTTTACTTGTCGGCATATATCCCTGAGCATTTCTTTCAAATATATCTTCCTGTAACTTTTTTATAGAAAGAGGACCGAATATTTCTTCAGGAGTAGTAAATTTTGTAAGTAAATATTCAAAATAACTTTCTTCACTAAAAATTTTCGTTATTCTTCTTGAAATTTCACTTTTTGCTGTTCCCGGAGGTCCTATCAGAATTATATTTTCCTTTGCAAACACACCCAGCAGAGTAAGTTTTATAACTTTTTCCTTACCGATGAGACCCTTATTCAAAAGTTTTAACAATTCTTCTATTTTTCTTTTTAATTCAATATTTCCAACTATCAAATCATTCTCTCCTTTTCAGACACTATCAAAAAACAACATATAAAGATAGAAAAAACCGGAAAAATCCGGTTTTAAATATAATTTAAAATTTAGTTTTATAAATCGTTCATATACTTTGTCTATTCTATTTTAAAATAATCCCGGTATACTTACTCCTCCAGTTATTACTTCCATTTCCTTTTCAGCCATTTCTTCAGCTTTTTCAAGTATTTCATTTACAGCATTAATTATTAAATCTGAAACAATAGAAGCATCTCCTTCTTCAACAGCATCTTTTAATACATCAAGAGAAACTGATAAATCAACTATTTTTTTCTGACCATTTGCTTTTATAGTTATTCCTCCGCCTGCAACAGAAGTTTCTACAAACTTATCTTTTAAACCTTCCTGTATTTTCAGCATTTCCTGCTGCATAACTTGAGCCTGTTTTATTATATCCTGTTGACTTCCTGATTTTCCGCTGTTAGCTCCTTTTAACTTTCTAACCATGTTATTATTGCCTCCTATATGAAATTCATATACTTAAAAAAATTATGTCTATATTATATAAAATTTACAGTTATTAAAAAAAAATGGTGGTGAGAGAAGGATTCGAACCTTCGAAGGCTGAGCCGGCAGATTTACAGTCTGCTCCCTTTGGCCACTCGGGTACCTCACCACAATTTTTAAAAAAGTGGTGCCGCTTGTCGGACTCGAACCAACCACCTGCTGATTACAAGTCAGCTGCTCTACCAGATGAGCTAAAGCGGCACAATATACCTTCTTCCATCATATATTTTAAGATGAAATATTTAATTAAAATGGCGGAAGTGACGAGACTCGAACTCGCGACATCTTGCGTGACAGGCAAGCACTCTAACCAACTGAGCTACACCTCCATAAAAATGGTGGTCACAAGTTTTTTAATTACTTGGTACGCCCTAGGAGGATCGAACTCCTGTTGCCGGGATGAAAACCCGATGTCCTAACCACTAGACGAAGGGCGCACACTTTAATAATAGTTATGAGAGATTTATAATTTTTTATTTAACTCCTCTCACGGACAAAAAAGATATTATCATAAATAAAAAATTAAGTCAATACCTTTTTTAAATTTTTTTGTTTTTTTTCTCAACTTTTTGTAAAACTGTTGCAAAATTTTATAATTAAGTTTGAAATCCATACTGTTTTTAAAATATTTTCTATTTATAATTAATCCCTATTTTGTTATACGGAATAATTTTTCAAAAGTTTACTTATTTTACTGTTTTCTAATTTGAACTTGTGTGTGTTATATTATAGTCTACTATAATCCAGTTCTTCAATTAATTCTTTAATATAGTTAAAAACCTGTTTTATGTTATATCTATGATTTAAGAAACCGAACAATTTTATATATTATAAACTTCATAAACTGTGTAATAAAATGTATTAGTAAAAAATAATTTATATATTCAAATTTTTCTAAATTTTATTTTTAAAGAAAGTTTTTTTAATTTTACTAATACACTTCTTGAACATTTTTATTCATTTACCTTTACTCCCGATATTATAAAGTAATTTTTCTTACATTGATATTTAATACTTAAAATGGTATAATTTAAAAACAAAAATACAGGAGGTACTCAATGAAATTTTTTGATTTTATAAAAAAGTTTTTTATATTTACAATTAAGGAAATATATTCTTTTTTTCTTAAACTGTCTTTGCTGTTTTTAGTATTTTTTCTTTTAAGTGTTTCTCTTATTTCATTTTTTGCATCAAAAGTAAAATTGGAAGAAGATGTTCCTAAAAATTACAGCTATGTAATGTTTAATGTTTCAAATATATCTGAAGACAAACTGGACACCTCTTTTTTCGGAGAAACTGCAAAGTATAATATTTCTTATGCAGATATATTGAGCAGCCTTGAAGATATAAAAAATAACGATAATATAAAAGGGATTATTATAAACTTGGATCAAGTAAATCTTTCTTCAACAAAATCTGAAGAAATAATAAAAAAATTGAATGAAATAAAATCCAATAATAAAAAAATCTATGCTTTCGGTGCATATATTGAAAACTATAATTTCCCCATAGCTTCAGTGGCAAGTGAAATTATAATGATTCCTTCGGCTTCAGCTGATGTTTCTTTAACAGGATATCATTATTCAGAATTATATTATAAAAAATTATTTGATAAACTTGGTGTAAATATGGAAGTAGTCCGTATAGGAGATTTCAAATCTTATGGAGAAAATTATACATCCAATTTGATTTCTCCTGAATTGAAAAGTGAAATCACACGTATTCTGGAAAACAGATACAATAATTTCCTTGAAACAATTTCAAAAACTCGTAATATTGACAAAAATATCCTTAATAACGATATATTAAACGGAAATACAGTAAATCTGACTCCTTTCACTGCAAGGGATAAAAATTTAGTTGATAAGCTGGAAAATTTCGGTGAATTTCTTCAAAGACTTGGCATAAATGATGAAAATATTATAGACATTTATGACTATTATACTGATAACAGTAAAAGAATGGAATCCGAAGATGAAAATAAACAAACTATTGCAGTAATATATGCCGAAGGACCGATTGTTTATAATCAGGAATCAGATGGAGCAATTTATATCTCTCCTGACAATATGGCTAAAAAATTAAAAGAACTTTCAAATGTAAAAAATCTGAAAGGTGTAGTCCTCAGGGTAAACTCTCCCGGAGGGTCGGCTTTGGCATCAGAAATAATATACCAAATGTTTTCAAAACTCGAAGTTCCTGTATATGTATCAATGTCTGAAGTCGCCGCTTCAGGAGGATATTACATATCAATGACGGGAAACAAAGTATTTGGAAACAAATCCACAATAACAGGTTCTATAGGAGTTGTATCAATGCTTCCTAAATTTCATAACGCTCAAAATAAATACGGAATTACTTCAAATTCAATTTCCAAAGGAAAATACTCTGATACTTTTGATCCTTTTGTTCCTTTATCAGGAGAATCACGTAACAAAATAATAGAGTCAATGAATACGACTTATAAAGAATTCAAGTCGAGAGTTACAGAAAATAGAAAAATATCCGAATCTACTCTTGAAGAATATGCTCAGGGAAAAATATGGCTTGGAGATGAAGCGAGAGAAATTAATCTTATAGACGGAATTGCTACCCTTGATGAAACAGTGAAACTTCTTGCAAAAGATTTAAAATTGGAAAATTATAATGTAAAAAATATTTATGCTAAGAAAGATTTCAAAGAAACGTTGAGATTACTTTCTTCATTTATTTTCGAGAAATTCAATTTGACTTCTCAGATAGAAGCAAAAATTCCTGGAAGTTCAAAAATTCTTGATGACTATAAATTAATTGAAAATAATCAAAACAAACCTATGTATTATTTACCTTATAAAATGAATATTTATTAATTTTTCTCTGTGAGAATGGTGCTTTACTGTCCTCACATTTTTTATACCTGTTTCTTGGATCGCTTTATGAATAAAAAATAACTATTTAACTATAATATAGTGTATTAAAAAAATGAAAAATAGTAATTTATAAAATTTCTGATTTAATATACTTTCATTAAATCGGATATAAATTATTTTGTACTTAAATATTTTTCATTCTTTGAAAAATTTAATAATTCTTTCAATATTCAAACGGTAATTTTCTACTTCAAGTATAATAAATATTTTTAAATTAAAATTTTAAGACAAATAATAAGAAAATATGAAAACACAATGAATTTTTATAAAAAGATGTTTACAAAAGTCATAAAAAATCATTGAACTATTTTTAATTCAAAATTCAATATAAAATAAAAAGAGTGTTTGTTTTATTACTTCCCACTCCTTATATTTTCTTTATTTTATACCATACTAAAATTTCCTAAATTCTCTATTTCATTAAAAATAATTCCATCAATTTATGTGCTTCTCCGTCTTCAGTATTTTTTCCGATTATCTCAAAATTTTTCGGAAGAAGATTTTTTAATCTGTCTATGGCATTTCCCATAGCATGACCTTTACCCATAACTGTTAAAAGTTCATAATCATTTTCTCCGTCCCCAAAACTGACAGTATCTTTTATATCTATTCCATCTCTTTCTAATAAATATTTTGCAGCGTTTGCTTTGTTAGCCGTCTTTGAAAATATTTCCATGCAACCGTAATCTACAAATGCCACACTTACATTATTATCAGTCTTTTTTAGAATTTCTTTTTCCAGCTTGACCAAATGTTTATGCTCTCCGATAAAGAAAAATTTTAAAATTTTTCTATTCCCCAATTGATTTTCAGGAACTTCTACAGGCTGTATAGGCAAACTGTCTCCATCCCTTTTATATACTTGTTGTAAAGTCCCCTCTGTTATTATCCAGTCATCTCCTGAAAAAATATTTAAGTGAATATCTTTATCAAAAGATTTATAATCAATACTCAAAATACTGTCTACTTCTTTTTGGCTTAATCCGTCTTCATATATGACAACTCCATTTTCATCATTTATTCTTGCACCGTTTGATGAAATTAAAGGTATATTTATTCCTAATTCATCTTTAACTATTTTTGCCAATTTATAATTTCTTCCTGTGGCAATATAAAATTTTATTCCTTTTTCTACTACTTTCCTAACTGTTTTTTTTGTAAATTCTGATAACTCATGCTCTTTATTAAGTAATGTTCCATCTAAATCCGTCACTACAGCTTTATACATAAAAACTCCCATCTATAATTTTTTCTATAAAAATAACTTTGACAGTTCATTCATAAATTCTTCATCTGTAAAAGGTTTTGATAAAAATGCCTTTGCTCCGGCTTCTTTCCCCATTTTTATATAATTCTGAAAAGTTATCATCGTACTGCACAGCATTACTTTTGCTTCAGAATCATAATCTGTAATTAGTTGAGTTGCTTTTAGTCCGTGTACTTTAGGCATATTAATATCCATAGTTACAATTGTAGGATTTATCTTCTTATACATTTCAAAGCCTTCCAATCCGTCTCTCGCTTCATATACCTCATATCCCTGATCATTAAGTATATCTTTTATGTCTTCTCTTATATATGAAGCATCATCTACTACTAATGCTGTTTTTTTCATATTTTATCTCCTTTTCTGAAGAATATCTTTTATAAAAATAATTCTCTCAATTTTTTTGCCACTCCGTCATCGACATTACTTTCTATAATTTCATGTTTAGGTAAACCTTCTATTAATCTATATAAAGAATTCCCCATAAGATATCCTTTTCCCGCTTCCTTTAAAAGTTCATAGTCATTATATCCGTCACCGAAAGCTACTGCTTCACTTAACTTTATTCCGTCTTTTTGGAGTAAATACTTTGCAGCAGTTGCTTTATTCGAGTTTTTAGCAAAAATTTCCAAGCTCCGCTCAGAAACAAAAACCACATTTACTTCTTCAGCAGTCACTTTTTTAATAATTTTTTCCAATTTCAGAAGTTTGTCATGCTCTCCTAAAAAAAATATTTTAGTATAATCTTTATTATAAAACTCATTTTCATTTATTATTTTAGGGAGATGAAGCCTGTCAGGACGCTGCTTTATATAATAATCCAGTACATCTTCAACTATATACCAGTTACTTCCCGAATAACCGTTCATTATAATATCTTTATCTATTTTTTTATATTCCACTTCATAAATTTTTTCCAAATATTTTTTATCAATATTGTTTATGTAAATTTCTTTTCCTTCATTATTCATTATTCTTGCACCATTTGAAGTAATAAGAGGAATTTTAAGATTTATTTTTTCCATAATTTCTTTCGCTCCGAAATAACTTCTTCCTGTTGCAATGTAAAATTTTATTCCTTTTTCCGTTATTTTTCTTACCGTTTCTATAGTAAAATCATTTAAAAGATGATTTTCATTCAGCAATGTTCCATCTAAATCACTTATTACCGCTTTATACATTTTTCCTCCTGAGGTTCATTTTACCATATTTTCATTGAAAAATAAATAGATAATTGAAACTCCGCAACAGCTTTTCTAATAAAAAATTTGCCGTTAATAATAATAAAATTCTCTTTATTTTTTTCAATTTTTAGTTTATAATGATTGTAATAAAATTATTTAGAGGTGATAAAATGGGTACATTTCAGGACTATTTAAATTTTTCCGATAAGGAGGAATATTCACAGAAACAGTTAAAAATTATGGATAAAATAACTTTTTCAGAAGAAACTGAAAAAGCTGTAAAATCAATAAACAAGGAAATAAAAATACTGTGTTTTGCTCAAGTATATTGCCCTGACTGTCGTGCTATAGTTCCTTTTATGAAAAAGTTTTCAGAGATAAATAACAATATAAAAGTCGACTATCTTCTTAAAGAAAATAATGAGGATTTATTGAAAAAACTGACAGATACTGTTCGAATCCCTACTCTTGTTTCTGAAAAAGATGGAAAAATGACAGTATTTTTGCTAGAATTTCCTAATTTCATACAAAAAGAAATGAAAAAAGATCCTGACTCTTATGAGGAAATTAAATATAATTTCAGAACAGGAAAATATAACAGAGAAATTGAAAAAGAACTTTCAGATTATCTGACTTCACTTTAATTTTACAGAGGCTGTAAAAAAATTAGACTATTTTAATTAAAAACAGCCTCTTTTAACATAAAAGATTATCTCTTTATTTCCTCCTTATCCATTTTCATATTTTTGCTTTTTTCACAACATTTTTTTATTATAAGTCTACTTTGACATATTATTTTCTGACACCAAAATTCAAAGCTACTTTACGAATTAAAAAATATATCTATATTTCACAAAAATTGTTCTTTTCAGAAAGATGTGAAAACATATAAATTAAATATTTTTTACGAAATAAAGAAAAAATGAATAATAAATTATAATTTTAAAAATATTTTTTATTCCTATGAAAATTTTCAATCTATCTTTTTTCATATGTAATTTCTATTCCCGAATTTACTTCTCCTCCTTTTTTTCCGTGAATGATTACTAGTTTTACTTTTTTATATTCATTTATTTCTAAATTTAATATTTTTAATCCGTTTTTATAAATATATGAAAAACTGTCATTTAATCTGTAATTTGGAACAACAACGAAAAATTCTCCATAATTTTTAAGAAGACGCTTTATATTAAAAAATAGTTCTTCCAATGTCAAACCAACTTCATATTTACTTATTTTTATACTTTCATCTTCAGGTAATTTTCCTGAATTTATTTTTTTGTATGGAGGATTTGAAAAAATATAATCGTATTTTCCATTAATATTTTTAATGTCCTCATTTAAAGTCAAAATTTTGTCTTCTAAACAATTTTTTTTTATATTATCGACTAAATATTCATAAATCTTTTTCTGAACTTCTACAGCATAAATTTTTGAAATATTCTGTATTTCTGAAAGTAATATGGAAATTATTCCCTGACCGGCTCCTATTTCAAGAATTGTCTTGTTTTTAATAAAAGTCCAGTTCACATTACCGGACTTTCCCATAAATATATTTTTTATAAATTTTGCCAATAGTAATGCATCCTCGGTTATTTTCAAACCGGTCTCTCTGATAATTACAACTTTATCAACACTTTTAAGTCTTTCGGTATGACTTTTTAAATTTTCCTTTTTTAAAAAATTAGTATTCTCACCTATAATATTATTATTTTTATTCTCTTTTTCATATTTCATAATTTTAATTTTCCTCTATAAATTCACAACCATTTTGTCTTTCTTCAATTTCAACTTTTTCTTTTTTATTAAATTCTATTTCTGAAAGACAAAATTTCAGTACTCCTTTTCCTTCTATGTTTATAAATACAAAATCCCCCAACATATTCATACTTATAACATTGCCTTTCCCATGTTTGGTTATTACTATCTGCCCCACTACAGGGTAATTTTCCTTGACTTCCATATACTGTTCATTTTCAAATCCCATACAGCACTTTAAGCGTCCGCACACTCCTGAAATTTTTGATGGAGTGACTACAACTCCCTGATCTCTTGCCATTTTAATAGAAACTGAATCAAATTTATTTATAAAAGATTTACAACATAAAGGTTTTCCACATGTTCCACAATCTCCTACCATTTTAGCATAATCTCTTACACCGATCTGTCTCAGTTCAATCCTGACTTTAAATATAGCTGCAAGTTCTTTTACAAAACTTCTGAAATCTACTCTGTCTTCAGAGGCAAAATAAAAAATAAGTTTCTTTTTATCAAAAGTGTATTCTGTTGCTACAAGTTTAAAATTTAAGTTGTATTTTTTTACTTTATTTCTAAAAATAAAACCCGCTTTTACAGCATCTTCTTTTAATTCCTTATTTTTTTCTAAATCACGCTCTGTTGCTTTTCTTATTATTTTTTTTAAAGGTTCATCACTACTGTGTTTGTAATCCGATTTTATAGCTACGACTTTTCCTATAGCTAAACCCATTTGTGTTTCAACCAGCACTTTTTCATTTATCTTCACATTAAAATTAGGATTATTAAGAAAGAAATAACGCTTTTGAAAAGTGTCTAAATATACATCTATGGCTTCCTCATTTCTTATTCTGTTATCCGCCATACCGGTATTTAATTCCGTACCCCTACCAGTATATCTCCTTTCCATATTTTCCAAATGCACTTAAAATTCTCCCTTCATCATTTTGTTTTATCTGATAAAACTCCACTCTTTTTTTAAATACTCTATTTACCTCCTTTACAAGTTCCCTAAAATCAAGTCTGTTTTCAGCAGTAAAATAAAAAATAAGTTTATTTTCATCAAAAGTATATTCACCTATAACTAAATTCATTTCGGGCAAAATACTTTTGACTATCTTTTTACATTTAAAATAAGCTTCATTAGCCTTTTCATCAAGTTCTTTTAATTTCTCAACTTCTTTTTCAGTAAGTTTCCTTTTTACTTCTCTTATTTTCAAATCATCTTTTTCTTCTTCATTTTTATCAAATTTATCTGTCATACCCAATACAATCCCTATCTGTTCACCCCTTATAGTATCAACAATTACATGATCGCCTTTTTCATAATCTTCAAATTTTCCGATAAGAAAAGGATAAACCTTTTTTGTTTTTCTGAATTTTATATTTAATATTTTCATAATATTCCACCTTCTAAGAAACTGAAATGTCCCTGTTCACTTATTATTATATGATCCAATAATCTAATTTCAATATTTTCAAATGTTTCTTTAATTTTTTTTGTTAATATAATATCTGATTGAGAAGGCCTTAATGATCCTGAAGGATGATTATGTACAAGAATTATTGACTTTGCATTATATTCAAAAACTTTCTTAACCAACTCTCTGATATATATTGTACTCCTATCCAAAGTGCCATGAAATAATTCTTCTTCTTTCAACAGTTCATTTTGTGTATTCAAAAATAATACTTTAAAAATTTCTATATCTCTTTTTAAAAGAGAAAATTCTAGATAATCCAAAAGTTGTCTGTTACTTGAAATAGTAATCTTCTTATTGTATATCTTTTTATAAAGCTGATCTTCAAATATCGAAAATAATACTTTAAAAAAAACTGCTGTTCTTTCGCTTATATAATTATTCTTTTTTAATTCCTCTTCAGGCTGTTTTAATAAAGAATATAAATCACCATACTTATTAAGTAAATCTTTAGAAATTTTTTTACAGTCTTTTCGAATAATTACATAAGTTAATAGAAGTTCCAATATTTCATAATCATGAAATCCTGAAATTCCTGACATCAAAAATCTTTTCCTCAATCTTTCCCGATGTCCCTCATATTTATTCATATTTCCCCCAATTTAATACAGTCCCCTTCAAAATAAAATCAGTTAAAATCCGTTTTATTATTAATATTTATAAATAAATGGCGCACCCGTGAGGAATCGAACCCCAAACCTTCTGATCCGAAGTCAGACGCTCTATCCAGTTGAGCTACGGATGCAACTTTTGATAATTTTATCACATTTTTCAAAAAAAGACAAATAAAATAAAAAACAAAGTAAAATAATTTAAATAACCCAATTAAAATTTTAAAACAAGATATGAAATAATATAAGAAAAAATAAATGTATAAAAAAAACAGTAAAGTAATGTTGCATTAAAATAATTCTAA